>JASEHB010000430.1 GCA_030018745.1 Desulfatibacillaceae bacterium
TTGAAAAGAAAAGCCCTTCCCTGGAACCGCCCTGTTCGTTTGTGGTTGAAGGGGAAAAGTGGCGTAAAATTCGTAGGTTGGGTGGTTCTTGCGCTTTCAAGCAAGGTTCACCCAACGGTTTGCTATGAGTAGGCTGGGCTATCTTTTGCAACGCAAAAGCTATCCCAACAAAATTAGGTGCCGGACAGCAACAAAAACCGCAGAAAAACGGAAAACGGCCCTTTTGTTGGGCCACGAAATCCGGAAACGGGCAAAAGCCTTCCGGCATCCTCACAGGCAGGATTTGCTCTCCCAACCCTACGATAGCTGCATGGTTTCCGGCTTTGCTATCGCCACAAAAGCCCGGAAAAATCCCCCCCGCCTTAAAAGAAACCTTTTTGGCCGGGCTTTTTATCCAAAGCTGCAACCGGCCAAGCCTTCGGCAGACTTTCTACTGTTTTGGCTAAACATCCTGTTTTGGCCCTCCTTGCCCCATTTGGTCTTGGTTGCTATATTGTTTATCAAGAGTGCAAATTTGCCAGCGCCAAAAACCCCCAAGAAAAAGGAGGCCTTATGGAATTTTCCCAGGTTTTGGAGCAGCGCAGGGCAGTTGATTATTTTGATCCGGACCGGCCCGTGGATTCCAAACTCATTCGCCAGATGGTTGAAAAGGCGGCCCTGGCCCCTTCAAGCTTCAACCTTCAGCCCTGGAACCTTATCATTGTGAATGACCCCCAAAAAAAAGCCGCCCTGCAAAAGGCAGCCTGGAATCAGCCCAAGATAACCCAGGCGCCGGTCATATTCATTGTTCTGGCAGACCGGGGAGGATGGAAAAAGGGCCACCCTGTCATGGAAAAGACCTTCAGCCAGATGGTGGCGGCAGGGCTTCCCAAAGAAAAATACGACTGGTTTGCAGATGCGTGCAGCAGCCTTTACGGGGCCTCTGCAGACCGGCAGATGGCCTTTGCCTGCAAGAACGCCGGTTTCTTTGCCATGGCGCTCATGCTGGCGGCAAAGGACCTTGGTCTGGATACGCATCCCATGGATGGATTTGAGCTGGACAAGGTCCGCAATTTGTTTTCAATACCCGATAACTACTGGATTCCCCTGCTTCTGGCTGTGGGTTATTTTGACAAAAGCAAAAGCCTTGCTCCGCCCAAGTGGCGTAAAACTGTTGATGAAATTGTGGTTTCATTCTGAAGGCCTGCGCCATCGGCCTTGCGTAAATTCGCCCTGCCGTGCTACCTTTTGCCAAAAGGTCAGGCCTGTTTTGCTCCTCTGCGCCCCTTTTCCCGCCCTGCCTTGAGAAAGGACGGCTCCATGTCAAAAAAAACCTTCTACGAACTTGTAAATGATTTGCACCCGCCCAAGTACAAGGTGTGGATAACCGCCAAGACCAAGCAGGAGGCCGCGCGGGCTTTGGGGTTTTCCAAAAATCCGGAGGCAGCCGAGCCTCTGGCTTTAGCCCTTGCAGACAAAGATGTTGCAGACGCTGCGGTCACGGCCCTTGTGCATATTCCAATACCCGAAGCTGTCAAAAAAAACGCATTGAAGGCCCTGCTCGCCTACACCCGGCAAAGGGAGCAGGATTTTATCACCGCCTTTTTTGACAATGACAAAAATCCGGAAGTGATGGCGCTAAGCCCGGAGCAGAAGGGGCATCCCATATTAAAAGAGCCTGAATCGTACCTTGCCGGGGCGGTTGCCATGGTGCGCAACCTGGACCAGGAAAAGGCCGCGGGCGTTGATGCAGCCACAGGCGAGGGCCTTGACATCTACTCCCGCCAGAAATTCCGCCGCAATGTGCGCCTCTTGAACAAGCACGGGGTTTTCCTCACCTGGCCTCAAATCGAGCAGATAGACAAATTCATACAGGCAGCCCAGTCTGTCATGGACAGGATAATGGGCAAGGAAAGCCAAAGCGAAAAAACCGGCGTTTCCGCTGCTGCGGCCAGATCACAGACAGATGCGCCCGCGCCCGATGATGCGGCCGTGGAGCAGTTCGCCCAGAAGGGCCTGGAGCGCCGGGCGGATATTTCGGTCATCATTGCAGATGTCCCCCGGCTTGTGTTTGCCGCGGCAAGCGCCCTGCACGCGCGCTACCCCCATGTGCCTTCCCCGGATGCATCCCGCATGGCCGCAGATGCCATAAGCCTGGAATGTCCCCATTGCGGCCCCATAGAAAAAGCCCTTCAAAAGAAATTTCTGTACGCTGTGGCCGGCCAGTTTGCACAGGGCGCGCCCCTGGCAAAAATCGCCCTGGACCGCTCCAATGCAGGGGTTCTGGCAACAGGCCGCTGCCCCGGCTGCGATGACAAGACTGTGAAGGCCGTGCTGGATCGCAACTGGATTGCAATTCCCGATAAGCCCGATGCCGCAGCCCCTCCTGCCCAAAAGCAGGAGGAAGCAGCCCAGGAAAAAGGAGAGGGCCTTTTCAATGTCGTGCTTTCCGGCTCGCTGATGCCCGGCTTTGACAGGGAGATTGTACAAAGCAACCTTGCCGCCCTTTTTAAAATGGACGCAAACAAAGCTGCCGCCCTTCTGGACAACAAGCCAAGAATCATCAAAAAAAACGCGGACAGGCAGACAGCCGCAAAGTTTGAGCAGGCCATAAAAAAGGCAGGGGCAGAGGCAAAAATTGAGCCTGTGTAGGCGATTGCAGAACCTTGCTTTTTGCGGGATTTTCAAAAGCCCAACAAAAATGCCGTTTTCCTTTTTTGCCTTGCCGCCCTGTGTGTGTTGGGAGGCGGTTCCAGAATCGTAGGTTGGGCTAGAAAATCCGGCAAATCAAGGCCGTTGGAAGGCAAAAGCCTGTTTCCGGATTTTCGTGGCCCAACAAAAGGGCCGTTTTCTATTTTTCTTTTGATGCCCCTGTTGCAGATTCGTGGCCCAACAACAATCCGTTTTCCGATTATCCCCATGCCTTTCAACCACCGGTGCACAGGGCGGTTCCAGGGAAAGGATGGCAAGGCGCACGAGCGAGGAATGAGGGAGTGTACAGTTGGTACATGACCGAAATTCCGATGC
>JASEHB010000431.1 GCA_030018745.1 Desulfatibacillaceae bacterium
AACAAAAGCCCCTGGCTGCTCCAGGCGAGACGGATGCAAGGCGCACTTTTCGAGCAATGAGGGAGTGTACTGTTGGTACATGACCGAAATTGCGATGTGAAGTGCAACACAGCAGGCGTCCGCCTGGGGCCGCCCTGACACAAAACTCTTGACCTTTGGGCAATCTTTGATGTTATACAAAGCGCCGGTTTTTTTACCGGCCAGGCCTCTTTGGCGCCTGGCTTTTATCCTTTATTTTTTTGGAGCTTTGGCTGCTGACTTCTGGCAGGGTTTTATAGCCCTGGCTTTTTTTGAAAAAAAATCCGGTTTGGGTGGCTGATTTGTTTGACAAATTGCCGACCTTCGACCATTATTGCATTTTTTTATTGCCCTGCGCGGGTGATTATTTTCAAGCGCCTTGCAAGGAGAACTATAGCAATGTCTGACTGGGAGCCGACCATCGCCGCTTTTTTCTGCAACTGGTGCACCTACGGGGCGGCTGACCTGGCGGGTGTTTCGCGGTTGCAGTATCCGCCCAACATCCGGGTCATCCGCATACCCTGCACCGGCCGCATGAGCCCCAAATTCATCCTTTCAGCCTTCCGCCGGGGGGCGGACGGCGTCTGGGTGTCCGGGTGACATCCGGGCGACTGCCATTACCTGGAAGGTAATTACTACGCCCGCAGGAAATTCGCCCTTTTCAAGAACCTTTTGGAGCAGATGGGAATCGAGCCAGGCCGCCTTCAGTTTTCGTGGATATCCTCGGCTGAATCCACCAAGTTTGTGGATGTGGTCACAGAGGTAACGAAATCGGTCAAGGCACTGGGTCCGGCCCGGCACTTCATCAAGGAAGAAGCAAAGGTAGCCTAATTATGTCCGGATACACGGAAAAAATCAGGGAGTTGGCCAAAAAACTCCTTTCCGAGAAAACTGTGGATTCTGTGATCGGGTTTCGGGAAGGCAGCATTCCGCTCATTGCCGAGCCATGCATTGCAAAAACGCCCGAAGATGTGGACAAGCTTGTGTGGAACAGCTTTTGCGGCGTGAACCTGGCCAATTACCTGACCAAGCGCACGGACAGAATTGCCGTGGTCGCAAAGGGATGCGACTCGCGCAACATTGTCACCCACATCATTGAAAACCAGATAAAGCGCGAGCAGCTTGTCATTCTGGGCGCACCATGCACCGGCATGGCATCCCGCAGAAAGATCGCCGCAGCAGCAGGCGGGGAAATCCTTTCCGCTGTTGAGCAGGGCGAGACCATAACGGTAAAAGGCAGGGATTTTGAAAAGAGCTTTGCCAAGGCCGATGTCCTGCAAGACAACTGCGCCATCTGCATCCACAGGAATCCTGTGATAAGCGACCATATGCTGGGCAGCCCTGTGCCGGAGCAGACAGGGGTTGACCGCTATGAGGATGTGCGCAAGGTGGAGGCAATGGATTCCGAGGCCCGCTGGCAGTATTTCGAGGAGCTTATTTCCGGCTGCATCCGCTGCTACGCCTGCCGGAACGCCTGCCCCTTGTGCTACTGCCCCACCTGCTTTGTGGACGAGTCCCAGCCCCAGTGGGTGGGCAAGACTGCCGACCCCACAGACACGCGGACCTTCCATTTTCTGCGGGCCTTCCATTGCGCTGGCCGCTGCACGGACTGCGGGGCCTGCGAGCGGGCCTGCCCGGTGGGTATAAAGGTGCGCCAGTTCACCAAAAAGCTGGAAAAGGACTGCCTGGAGCTTTACGGCTGGGAGGCTGGCATGGATGAAAAGGCAAGGCCTCCGCTGGATGTTTACAAGCTCTCGGACCCGGAGGAATTCATAAAGTAAGCGCGGCAAAAAGCGTTAAACCGCTGCGGGCAAATTTGGCCTGCGGCCCTTTAGACACAGAGGCAAAGCCATGCGCGTTGTTAAACTTGCCAAAAAAGATTTGGCCCAGGCAGCAAAAAAGCTCCAGGCCGCATACAAGGTTTTTGCGCCCGTCAAGGAGCGCGATTTTCATAATTTCCGCCTTCTGGGCGAAGGCAAAGAGCCGGATTTTGACTTTGCCAACACCCGGCTTTCGGCCAAGCACATTGTTTATCCCCAGTCCGAAAAAATGATGCGCGCCAGCCTGGACCCCTCCCAGGAAGAACACCATATATATAAGGAGGAGGAAAAGGACTACTCGCCGCGGGCCATTTTGGGCATCCGCCCCTGCGATGCAAAGGCATACGATCTGGTGAGGCTCAATTTCGATACGCCAGAATACAAGGACCCTTACTGGACAAAATCTTACGAGGCCCTTACCCGCGTTGGCCTGGCCTGCACAAGCCCCTGCTCCACCTGCTTTTGCACAACAGCCGGAACAGGCCCCCACGATGAATCGGGCCTGGACATTATGCTGGTGGAGGAAGGTGAGAGCCTTTTTGCCAAGATAATAACCGAAAAGGGCGAGGCGCTTGCACAAAAGGCTGGCTGGAGCGCAGAGGCCCCGGAGGACGCGGCTTCCATTCTGGAAAAGGCAAAGCAGGCAGCAGAAGGGGCAGTCACCGCAAAGATAGAGACTGACAAGATAACCCAGAAAAAAACAGTCGAGATTTACGACTCGAACATCTGGGATGATCTGGCCTTTGCCTGCATAAACTGCGGCACCTGCACCTATCTTTGCCCCACCTGCTGGTGCTTTGACATTCAGGACGAGGTCGTCAACAAGCAGACAATCCGTATAAAAAGCTGGGATTCATGCATGTTCCCGCTTTTCACCATACACGGCACCGGGCATAACCCCAGGCCCAACAAGGTAAGCAGGGTGCGCCAGCGCTTTTTGCACAAACTCAAGTATTACCCGGAAAAGTACGGCATAGGCATTCACTGTGTGGGCTGCGGCCGCTGCATAACCCAGTGCCCGGTTAACATAGACATACGCCGTGCAGCCAAGGTGATGAACGAGTTTGAACCTGTTGAGGCCTGCAAGGTCTGAAAACCCAAAAAGGCCCGCAAAAGCAAAGGGCCTGGGTTGTCGTGACAACCCGAATCCTCAAGATTTAAGACA
>JASEHB010000432.1 GCA_030018745.1 Desulfatibacillaceae bacterium
TACACTCCCTCATTCCTCGCTTGCGCGCCTTGCCATCCTTTCCCTGGAACCGCCCCGTGCATGGGGTTGGGGGAAAAACAAAAACAAACTCCCTGGAGCCGCCCTGTGGGCCAAGGGGGGTGATGGGGAATGGCTGCAAAAACCGTAGGTTGGGTGGTTCCGCGCGAAGCGCGGGTTCACCCAACAATTCGGCCTGTGGGCCAAGCGTAGGTTGGGTGGTTCCGCGCGAAGCGCGGGTTCACCCAACAATTTGGCTGTGCGCCAAGCGTAGCCCAACAAAACCCAGGCCCCGGACGGCAAGGGAGACAATCGGAAAACGGCATTTTTGTTGGGCTACGAATCTGCAACAGGGGCATCAAAAACAAAATCGGAAAACAACCCTTTTGTTGGGCTACGCTACGCTAGCCCAACCTACGATTCTTTTGTACGGATGGGTTCAGGGAAACAAGGGTTTAACCACAAAAGCTCCTGGCTGCTCCAGGCGAGGCGGATGCAAGGCGCACGAGTTTTGAAGCGCGGGAGTGTACAGTTGGTACATGACCAAGCTTCAAAACGAAGTGCAACACAGCAGCCGTCCGCCTGGGACGGCCAGGCATACAGGGCGGGTCCATTGTTTTGTTGCCTTTTTGTTGCCAAAGAATTATTTTATGATCCATTGAAAAACTGTTTGGCCCAAAGCCTTTTTTCCTTAACCTTTTGCAAAGCAGAAAAAGGAATGGAGGTCGCGCATGGACTGGAAGCAGCTTCTGATGCCAGAGGTTCCTTACACGGTCTGGAAAAAATGTCTTGTCCTTTCAGCGGTTGTGGGCTGTTACACGGTGGGCTACCTTTATCTCAACTACACCACCATTCATTCCGATAAATTTTACGATGTCTCCTTTGCCTTTGAGCAGAACATACCCTTTGTCTATCACCTGGTTCCGTCCTACATCTTTGTCTATTTTCTTGTCATTGCCCTTTACCTTGCCATCAATTCGGACGAGCTTCTCATGGAGGCGGCCAAGACCTTTGTGGTTGTCTCCCTTATCCATTTTGCCTTCTTCTATTTTCTGCCGGTCAAAATGGTTGACAGGCCCATTTTGGAGCCGACAGGCAGAATATGGAACGATATTGCAGCCTTCTGGTTCTGGGTGGACGAGCCTACCACCCTGTTTCCGTCCGCCCATGTTTCCATGTCCTTTTTGAGCGCCTATTACATAGGCCGGGTTCACAGGGGCTTTGGCATATTCTGCCTTATTGCCGCAGCCTATGTGGGGGCCTCGGTGGTGCTCATAAAGCAGCACTATGTTGCAGATGTCATTGCAGGTTTCTTTTTGGCAAGCGCCTGCTACCAGTGGTTTTACCGCAAGCCATATATTGAGTTTGCCGCCCGGTTGAGGCAAAGGCTCGATCAGGCTTTTTGATTCGGATTTCCAATTCACCTGCGCCGCCCGGCAAGGCGCGTGGGTTGGGATAGCAAATCCGGCCTTTACAATGCCGGATGTCTTTGCCCTTATTTAAGGATTTGCGTAGCCCAACAAAACCAAAGCCCAAGACGGCAAGGGTGTTTTGGAAAAAGGAAAAGGGCATATTGTTGGGCTTTTAAAAATCCGGAAATGTTTTTTTGCCTTCCAAAAGCTTAATTTGCCGGATTTTCTAGCCCAACCTACAATTCTGCCGCCCGGCCAGCTTTCAGGCGACCCCGGCCTTGCTTTGGCCTGCCAGACAGGCTATATATAAAGGGCTGCAAAACAAAAAGGCCTTTTTGAGGAAGGGTTTTAAATATAAAGCTTTTCCTTTAAAAATTCAAAAAATTTGTCCAACCAACAAAAAAATCACACAGGCTTTTGGCATGAAAACTCTTTGGGCGCCCTGGCGCATGGAATACATATTGGGCCAAAAGGAAGAGGGCTGCGTGTTCTGCATGGCGCAGAGCAAAAGGCCCGAATACACCCTGTTTGTGGGCAAAACCACAATGGTGGTGGCCAACAAGTACCCCTACATAAACGGGCATCTGCTGGTGGCGCCCATCCGCCACATTGCAAGGCCCGATGAGCTTTCCCTTGAGGAGATGGGCCTGCTTTTGAAAACCGTGGAGCAGAGCATAGCCATATTAAAAAAGGTGATGAACCCGGACGGCTTCAATGTGGGGCTTAACCTGGGCAAGGTTGCAGGGGCCGGGGTTGAGGAGCACCTTCACTTTCACATTGTGCCCCGCTGGTTTGGCGATGTGAACGCCCTTGCCGTGTTTGCGGATGTGAGGGTGATTCCGGAGCACCTTCTTGCCACCCACGCCAACCTTAAACCGCATTTTGAGGAAATGGACCCGTCAACATGGAAATGAGCCAAAGGCAAAACCCACCACCAGTGCAGGTACCGCCCTCCAGCCTGATGACAAACATCAGATGGGGCGTGTTCATCATCGTTGCCGCCTGCGTGGCAGTTTTTGTTTATCTCAACTGGGAGCTTTTCACCACCCGCTATGCCCTGGTTTACTGGTTCGGGGATGGCAACGCCGCGCCCAAGCTGCCCAACTTCATTTACCTTGTGCTGTTTTTCGCCCTGGGTTTTCTGCTCAAGCTTGTTATGGGCCTGCCTGCCAAGGTTGCAAACCGCCGCACGGTAAAGGAGTTGAATGAGCGCATTGAAGACCTGGAAAAGGATCTGGCCGAGCTTGTGCGCAAGAACATCGCCCTTGCAGAAAAGGCAGGGGAAAAAGCCGCAAACCCTGATGAGGCGGCTGACCAAAGATAAGCGCCAAAGCCTTTTTCCCTGTGCAGCGGGCAGGGCGCTTACAGCAGGACGGGGCCTGGGGCAGTCAGGACGGCCTTTTGGCCCGGCATTGCCATTGCGCTGCTTTACTGGTATTTCAAATCCATGAGTTCTTCCCCGGCCACCCCCATGCTGCGCCAGTATCTTGCCGTAAAGGAGCAATACCCTGATTCCCTGCTTTTTTTCCGCATGGGGGATTTTTACGAGCTTTTTTTTGAAGACGCCAAAACCGCTTCCAAAGAGCTT
>JASEHB010000433.1 GCA_030018745.1 Desulfatibacillaceae bacterium
TTTTCAAAGCCTCTTTCCGCTGGCGAGCTTGCGCCTTTAATCACGGAGGCGGAAATAAAGTCTGTTGTGAGCCTGGGCGAGGAGCTTGGCGAGGTGCAGGAGGACGAGCGCATCATGATTCACAACATCTTCAGGTTTTCGGACCTGGAGGTGTATGAAATAATGACCGACCGCACCCAGATTTTTTCCGTGCCTGCCACGGAAACAGCAGATTCCGCTGCTCCTGAAATTGTGCGCCGGGGTTTTAGCCGCGTGCCGGTTTACGATGAAAACCCCGACTCCATAATCGGCATCCTTTATGTAAAGGATGTGCTTCAGGCCATAATCACAGGCAAGGGCGGCGTTTCCGTGAGGGAGCTTGCCCGGCCTGTCATGTTCATACCCGATACCATGCTCCTTGATGACCTTCTCCAGCAATTCCAAAGCAAAAAGGTGCACATGGCAATGGTGGTGGATGAGCACGGGGGCGTGGCAGGGCTTGTGACAATTGAGGACCTGCTGGAAGAGATAGTGGGCGAAATTGTTGACGAGACGGACCGGGAGCCGGAGCGCATAAGAAAGATTTCCGAAAACAAGGCCCTGGTTCTTGGAGAGACCGAGGTGGAGGAGGTTAACAAGGCGCTTGATTTATGCGTAAGCGAAGAGGCTGATTACGAAACCATCTCCGGCTACATTTTAAGCCTGCTGCGCCGCATTCCCCAGCAGGGCGAAGTCATCTCCACCCCCCAGGCCATAATCCGGGTGACCAAGGCAGATGCCCAGCGCATAATAGAGGTGGAGGTAGAAAAGCTGCCCAGGGCTTTGGAGCAGGAAGAAGCTGACTGATGGCAGGGCGGCAATCGCCGGGGCAATATTCCTCTGCATTTGGAAAAAGGGCAGGGCGGCAGGCAAAACCCACTGTAAAAGCAGGCGCAAGCTCTCTGATGAAAAATGAAACAACACCCCCCCACAAGGGGCAGGGCCACAGGGAGAGGCTGCGGGAGCGCTTTCTGGCCTCCGGGCTGGATGGCTTTTTGGACTACGAGGTCATCGAGCTTCTTCTTACCCTTGGCACCCCCCGCAGAGACTGCAAGCAGACCGCCAAGGACGCCCTTGCCCGGTTCAAAACCCTTCAGGGTGTTCTTGAGGCCCCCCTTGCCCAGCTCACCCGGGTAAAGGGCATAGGCCCCAAAAACGCCATCGGCATAAAGCTCATCCATGCGGTGAGCCGCCGCTACCTGGAAAAACGGGTGCTTGGCAAGGACGCCATCAGCTCATCAGCCCAGTTGTTCGACTACCTTTATCATCACCTGCGGGATAGGGGCACGGAATGCTTTGTGGCCATCTACCTTGATGCCCAGAACCAGGTTCTGGAAATGCAGACCCTTTTTTCCGGGTCTGTGTCGTCAAGCGCGGTCTATCCAAGAGAGGTGGTAAAGGCCGCTCTGGAGCACAATGCTTCGGGCCTTCTTCTGGCCCACAACCACCCTTCCGGGGAGCCGGTTCCCTCGCCGGAGGACACGGCCATAACCCGCGAGATCGTGTTCGCCTGCCGGGTCATGGATATAAGGGTTCTGGAGCACCTGATAATCGGCGACAACCGCTATTACTCCTTTGCGGATCAGGGCCTTATCGCCCGGTTTCACAAGGAGTTCGATTCGCGGTGAGCCTCCATTTGCCCTGAAAGGCTTTGGCTTGCGCTGAAAAGAGTCTCCAGGCTATCCGGATCATTCAAATCAGCCGGGCCATTGATGCTGCTTAAACGAGTTGTATTGCCTGAACCATCCGGTTCTTCCGGGCCTTCCAAAATCCGCCCCTGTTGGCTTGCCCCTTCCTCGCGCCTGTTTCTCCACCCGTCCACCAGGGCTTCAAGCTCATCAAGCCTTTTTTCCTCCCGCCACTGGGCAGCCACCTCTTTAACAAGGGGAATCTCCTTTTCAAAAAGCATCATGAACAGCACAAGGCAGCCCAGTATGTCTGCGTGGCCAAGCCCGGCCCCGGCTTTGTCCTGTTTGTTGGGGCAAAGCGAGCAGCCCGGTGACACAAGGTTTCTCCTTGCCGCTGCATCAAGGCAGAAATCGTAATAGCAGCAAAGGCTGTTGCGCTGTGTCCAGACCTCTTCAATGGTCCTCTCCTTTTTTTTTGGTCTCATAAAAATTCCCTCCGGCTTTTTTAGGGTGAAAAAACAACAGCAGGGCTAAAAGGGCAGGTAGGGCGAAAAGCTGACAAAAGCCCCATCAGTCTATTTATTGCTTATAAGCTATAATTTTAGCCAATGTCAATATAGCATAACATACCAATTTTGATATATATAGTTTATTTTGCAAGCGTTAAGTTGCTTGCAGGCAATATATTTTTGTATGCCAAAATCGCTGCACAATGCCTTGTCAACAGAAGCAAAAAAGGAGGGTGTGTCCTTAAACACCTATCTTGTGACCATACTCTCGGCAAGCCACCAGCCCGGCAGCCATAAGGGAGGTAAGGTGCCTTCCGAGGTCAGTTCATCGTCAATGCAGTAAGAACTCTATGCAGGGGCTTTTGACGATGGGCGTGGGCCAGTCAAATTACGGCCCGGCCAGCAATAGCGGCCACGAGACAATTGGTAAAACTTATGCCAGCAGGACATTTAAGTATAAAATGTAATACCTATCTATAATTGGAATTTTAAAGTTTAAAGGTGAAAAATTCTTTAATAAGTTCAGGAAATCTATTAACAAAACAAAATGCCTTGAAATACAATTGATAAATCTCTTTAGATGTCTTTTCCAATGGAAAACTACTAAAGTCTTGGTGGACAAGCTGGTTTCTATAATTGCCGAGTTCAAGAAATGCACTAATAGAATCAGATAGTTTTGAATCATTATTTACTTTATACTTCATAAAATCTTTAAATTTGCTCCCAAACAAACTAAAAAATTTATTGGCGTTATTGGCTTCCCAATCAAACCAAGTGTGATATTGTCGATTAACAGCTTTATTTTTAAAAAATGATGTAACCAAAGGATTACCCTTT
>JASEHB010000434.1 GCA_030018745.1 Desulfatibacillaceae bacterium
CAAAATCCGGAGCAGTTTTTTTAGGTGGGGGCGGGGCGGTTTTTTCGTTTTGCAGGGAAGGGTTTTCCATTACAAGGTTGGAGAGGTCTTCTGGTATCGGCTCCTCATCAAGAAGATCCAGAAGCTCTTCCTCCATTTCATTGAAAGACCTGGCCCGGGGCATGGACGGCTGATTTGCCTGGGCGGCCTTTGGCTGGGAAGGGGCTGGCTGCGCTTCAAGGGGCTTGCCTGGCTTTTGGGGCTTTGAGCCAAAATCATCTGCAAGGGCTTTGCGGGCGAATTCCAATGCCTGCCTTGCAGCCTGGGCAGCGTTTTGGCGGCTGGCTGGCGGTTGGGCCTTCTGGTCAAGCTCAACGGCCCGTGGCTCAACCTTGGGCCTTGCGGCGGATGGCTGGGCTTTTTGCTCTTCTTCGGGTTTTTTGCCGCCAATCACATCATCTTCGGAAAGATCCTCCATCCGGTCCAAGGCGCTGTCCAACTCGCCAAGTTCGTCCAGGGCGCTTCCAAGGGCATCCTCAAGGTTGTCATCCGCTCCATCCAGCCCACCCAGGCTGCCCAGGGAGGAATCGCTGTCAATGGCATCTTCCATGTCGGGCGGTTGTTCAATATCCTGGGTGCCGGATGCGGATAATCCAAAAAAGCCTTCTCCGTCCCTTGCCGAGCCGCCCTTGCCTTGGGGCGGGTTGTCCTCTAAAGCCTCCGGTACAGGCCCGATTTCCTCCATGCCCGCCAGGTCAGGAATCGAATCCATTTCCTCCAGGTCTGCAAGATCAGGGATGTCGTCCAGTTCGCCCAGTTCATCTATTTGGTTGAGAGCAGAAATTTCCGGAACGAATTCCGACTCGTCGGGCCGGGCTTTTTGGGCAAAGGAGTTTGCCTTGCCGGTATCGCCAATCCCTGAAAAGGATTTTGCATCCTGTTCATGGGCAATATCAGCGGTTTTTTGTCGCTTTCCTGCGCCCTTTGGTTCATCTTGCTGTGAAAGCAGGCCGTAGCGCTCTTCAAGCACCTGGGCCATGCTCTTTTTCTCAGATGCCGGTTCTGCGGCCTTGGCTTTTGGCTTTGCCGGAGGGTATTCTGGAACAACATCCATCTCCTCAAGGTCGGCCAGGTCAGGTATCTGCTCAAGATCATCGGCAAGATCGGTCAAGTCATTTTGGTCGGCAAGAGGGGGAATATCCTCATCCAGAGCAACACAGCTCAATTCAGGGGCAGCAGGCTCTTCCTGCAAGGGCGTTTCCTTTGGGGCAGTAGCAACAGCCGCCTGCTCTTCAGCGGGCAGCACTTCCACCACCTGGGCCTGGGGAGGCGCAGGGGCCTCAAGGGGTTTCATGTCCGCCCTGGGTGCGGCCTCTGGAGGCAGAAGCCTGCAAGCATCGCGGTTTCTGCGGTCTGGAGCAACAACAAGACATATGCATACTGAACCCGGCAAAGGCCGGTTGATTTTTCCAATGGACCTGATCTCATCATCAATCCGGGAAGTTATCCCTTGGAGGAGGGAGTCTTTTTCCGGCAGGCCTTTCAAATACCTGTCCAGCAGCATGACTGTCCGGCGCATATCCCGAAGAATGCGCGCAAACGAGGCCGGGGTGAGCCTTTTGGAAAGGCTTTCGAGTATCCTGCCCATAAAGCAGTTCAGAGACTCAAGCAGGAAGTTGAAGCCAGCTTCGGAGTTGGTGGAGTCTTTCAAAATCTCCATTGCCGCATGGCCGAAAACATCCTGGGGCGTTGCCAGGCAGAAACCTGCAAAAATATCCATGTGGGAAGGAGTTATGGGTGGAATGCTTCCGGCGATTATCATTGCAATCTGGTGCCTTGCGCTTTCCTCCCGCATGGACTTGAGATTTTTTTTATCAACATTTATGGGTTTTGCGCCCCTGGGCCAGCGCACGGCATAGGGGCGGCAGGCAAGCTCCGCCTGGGCTGCCCTGGCTGTTTCCATGATAAGCTCATGAAAAAGGGCGGCAACCGCAAAGCGGGCCTGGGCGCGGTCATCTTCAGGCTCAGGGTCTGGAGCGCGGTCTATAAGGCCAAAGGAAAGAAGGCTGTTCAAGACCTTGTAAACCGCAAAGTCCTCGTAGCCGCTTTCATCAATGAGCTGACGCACTGTGCGGGTGCCGTCAATCAGGGACAAAAAGCGCCATTCAATGGCATTGAACTTGAGCCTGTCCCTTTCCGAAAACCGCTCTGAAATGCGAAAGACAACCCTGTCTGTTTCAATATGCTTTGTGAGCACGCTCATTTCATCAATGCGGCGGGTGGCTTCAAGAATTATGCCCATGATGTCTATGGGCGATTCTAAAATGCCTTCGGGTGGGGATGTGCGGTCGTTGTATTCAAAGGTTCCCGACTGCCACAGAAAAACATTGTGGATGGCGGCCTGGGCCTGCTTGGCCAGGACCTTGTTGAGCATATCGTGGGAGATTATGTTTTCGGAAACAAGAACGCTGCCCAAGGTGGTGCTGTTTTTTCTGGCAAGGGCAAGGCATTGCTGTAGCTGGGCTGCGCTGATGATCCCCTTGCTCCGCAGAAGCGAGCCTACGCGCATACCCTGCTGGTTTCCCCTGGCAAAGATGACGCTGCCATTGGAGAGGAATATTACAACTTCCCTGTCGCCGCTGGAGAGCTTAAGCTCGCCGGTTTTGGCGTCATTGTGAAGCATCTGGAGGATGCTTGCCAGGGAAGCGGCTTCGAAGCTGCCTTTGAGCTGCATTAAAGGTGCCTTTGCCGGGCATTGTTTTGGGCGTGGCAGGCCGATTGCAATAGCCATGCCCATAAAAATCTTGTTAAATCATCAGGAAGGCGGTGTCAAATTGCGACACACCGTCAGGCGAATCTGTATAGGCCTTTGCCTGCTGCTACATAGGTCCCCAGAAACAACACCCCAAAAAATATCCAATGGCAAGGGGCTTTTTTCAGGGCTTTTAAAGGCCTGTAAATCAGTTGGCAGTTTTAACTCC
>JASEHB010000435.1 GCA_030018745.1 Desulfatibacillaceae bacterium
ACAACCTTGCCCACCATTTCCGGGTGGGCAAGGTTGTTGGCGAGCACCTTAACGACATCCACGACCATGCACACAGGCTTTGGGCCATAATGACCTGGGAGATGTGGAGGGATGCCCAGTAGAAGCTCACTGCCTCCTTAACATTCTGCCCGGATATTTTTCCGGGTGATACCCGTCACTGTCCACAACCGCCACGCCGTTGACAAAAACCGATTCTATGCCTGCTGCAAAATGCGCGGGGTTTGTGGCCGTGCTGTTGGAGCCGATTCTTTCCGGGTCAAAGAGAACCAGATCTGCAAATGCCCCTGTTTCAATTGTCCCGCGGTTTTTTATCTGAAGCTGGCGGGCTGGCAGGGCCGTGCATTTTCTTATGGCCTCTGCAACGGTCAGAAAACCCTTGTCCCTGGCGTAACCGCCCACAAAGCGCGGAAAGCAGTCATAGGTAAGGTGCGATGGCCGCCCGAAAACAATGGGGATGGTGTCTGTGGCCACGCTCACATTTTTATCGAGCAGGGTTCCCTTCAATGACAGCTCCACAAACTCGTCACCGGGAAAAGTTGGGGTTTCAAAAATGAGCACCCTGCCCTGCTCCTCCAGGGCTATGTCACAGGCTGCATCAAAGGGGTGCTTGCCTTCCATTTTGCCTATTTCCACAAAGCTTTTGCCCAAAAGGTGCTGGTTTTTATCGGAAGCCACGCTCATTATAAAAGCGCAGTCCCAACCCATAACCTTAAAAAGGTTCATGGACCACTGGTTTTCTCCCCGGTGTGGCCATATTGGCTCGCCGGTTTCAATGGCCCTTCTCACTTCCCGGCGGCTTGTTGGGTCTGCAATCAGCTTCAATGTGGCCTCTCGCCCTCCCTTGAGGCTCCAGGGCGGGAAAAAGGCAAAAAGATGGGTAAAGCCCGCACTTGTGGGCATGGAATCAATACCCACGGGGATGCCCTGGCTGTTTAATTTTTCAATCTGCTTGAGATAAGGCTTTGTGGCCGCTTCCACGGGAAAGGGGAAGTTCTTAAAGTTCCAGGCAAAGCTGATGCCCTTCATCAGGGCCTTGGTGACATGATTCCAGGGTGGCTTGAGGTTTGGCACCCAAAAAAGGTGGCTTATCTGTATGGGAATCTGCGCGGCCTTGCCTATTTCAACAACCTCGTCAATGGCCCGGCCTATGGTGTCGGAGTTGTAACTCCTCAAATGCGAGGTGAATACTCCATTGTAGTCGTGCAAAACATGGCCAAGCTCCAGCAGTTCCCGGTCATCTGAACAAAGACCCGGAAAGTACATAAGACCTGTGCTCATGCCCACAGCCCCTTCCTCAAGGCATTGGGCAAGCACGGATTTCATTTTGGCGATATGTTCGGGCTTGGCAAGCTCAACAGAATCGCCCATTGCGTGGGCGCGGATAACCCCGTGGGGCGCAAGCATGGCGCAGTTCTGCACCATGCCTTTGTTTTCGAGCGCGGCCAGCATTTCACCAAAACCCTGCCATGAAATGAAAGGCCTCTGGTCAGAGCCAAGAAAAATATCGTAAAAATCGTATTGATGATGGGCGTTTTCAGGGGAAATAGGCCCCATGCCAGCGCCGCAGTTGCCCCCAACAAAGGTTGTTATGCCCTGGCGCACCAGCGGCTCCACAATTTTTTCGTACTGGGGCTGATGAAGGGCCATTTCCGCATGGGTGTGCACATCAATAAAACCGGGACACAAGGCCAGGCAGGAGGCATCAATGCGGGTTTTTGCCTTTGCGTTGTTTAACTTTTCCACAGCGGCGATTTTGCCGCCTTTGACTGCCACATCGTTTCTAAAAGGCGCACGGCCCGTGCCGTCAAAAATCTGCGGGTTTTCAAAAATAATGTCAAAACGCATGAATTTGCCTTCCCTGACTATGGCTGCCCGTGAAAAGAAATTTTTTTAACTCTCTGCAAAAAAGCTCTTATGAAAAAGCCCTGCTCCATCAAATTGTCATCTAATGCCTTGCCTTTGCCTTTTTTATTCCCAGCACAATTATTGCCGCAAGGCTAATACCTGCAAGAAGCCACTTTGTGTTGGCAAAGGCAGCGGATGCGGCCACGGAAAAAGCTGTTATGCGGATCACGCTGTTTAGCATGAGCACATGAAAGGTGTTTTCCACCAGATCGCACAATCCTGCTGCAAAGGGCAGGCAAAACAGCAAAAGCAGGCCCTTTGAAGGACTTACTCCCTTTTTGGCGGAAAGCCAGGCAATAAAGGATGCCAAAAAAATTGAATACCAGATGGGGTGAACAAAGTCGAACCAGTAATGGCTCTTGTATAGCCCCACCCCCCAGCGGCCCCATCCGCCCAGTATTTCAAGGAAGCGCTCCTTTGAAAAGGTTATCTGGAGCATTAAAGGGTCGCTGCCCAGGCGGGAGAGGATTCGAAACATCATAAGCTGGGACGCGGCGTACAAAAAGCCGAAAACCGCCACAATGCGGCCCTGGGCCAGCTTGAAATAAAACCTTTCAACGCGATTTGTTTCCATTTGACCCGGCCCCCCGCTTGAAGGCCCGGCAAAATACCGGGCAATGCTTGTGACGATGCTTATGCTCAAAAGCAGCTAAAAGGCCGTCAGCAAAGACGGCCCTTGAAATCCTCGTAGCTAAAGCTGCGCACAACCCTTATCTTGCCGTCCTCATCGCGCACTGCAATGTCCGGCAGGCGGATGCCGTTAAATGTGTTGTTCTTGACCATTGTGTAATGAGCCATATCACCGAAAACCAGCCTGTCGCCCACAACAAGCGGCCTGTCAAAGCTATACTCGCCTATCACATCGCCTGCAAGGCAGGTCATGCCAGCAAGGCGGCAGGTGTAAGGCTTTGCGCCGGGCATATCTGCCCCGGCAATTTGGGGGCGGTAGGGCATTTCAAGAACATCGGGCATATGGGCTGCGGCAGATGTATCCAGAATGGCAATTGGCATATCGTTTTCGGTCATATCCAGC
>JASEHB010000436.1 GCA_030018745.1 Desulfatibacillaceae bacterium
GTTCGACCCGGACATCCGTGCGGAAGTGAAGCAGTGGAAGGAGCCTTTTTCCATCCTTTTTGCGGTTCTTCCCAACGGCCCTTACACTGTGCTTGAAAAAAGGGGCGGCAGGCTTGTTTACAAAGGCTCCAAACAACAGCCTGCGGATCTGACCCTTTCCTTTAAAACCGTTGAGGGCGCTTTTCTTGCCATGACAGGCCAGATAGGCACCCCGCAGAGCTATGCCGAGCACCGGGCCACCCTTAAAGGGGACACGGCGGAGGCCATGAGCCTCATCCGCTGCCTCAACGCTGTTCAGGCCTACCTTTTCCCCGGCATACTGGCAAGGCGCGTTTTAAAGCGCACGCCGGAAATGACGCCAAAACGCTGGGCCATAAGAGCTGCGGTTCTTGGCGTGGGGCTGCCTGTGGGCCTTCGCAAAATTCTGCGCTGAAATAGTTGCCGGGCCTGTTAGGGCCTTCTGCCCAAAACGCCCCAACAGGCCGGCACCATAATAAGGAGGAGTCATGGTTTTTATTCCGGCCTATTACGAGTTCATCAACCCGGTGAAAATAATTGCCGGAAAAGCCGCCTTGGACAACCTGGCATTTGAGCTGGCAATGCTGGGCGCCAACAGGCCGCTGGTCATAACGGACCAGGGCGTTGTGGCCGCAGGCCTCATGCAGCTTGTGGCCGATGCCTTTGCAGGCTCGCCCGTGCAGATGGGCGCGGTTTTTGAGGACACCCCGCCGGATTCATCGGATATTGTTGTCAACGCGCTGGCCAGGCTCTACAGGGAATCTGCCTGCGACTCCATTGTTGCAGTGGGCGGAGGCTCGGTTCTGGATACGGCCAAGGGGGTGAACATTCTGGCAGGAGAGGGGGCGGACGACCTTCTTCACTTCATGGGCGCAGACATTTTAAAGAAAAAGCTGCCGCCCCTCATTGCCATTCCCACAACAGCAGGCACCGGCTCGGAGGTCACATCCGTGGCGGTCATCGCCAACCCTGAAAAAGGCATGAAAATGCCCTTTGCCTCTGTTTGGCTTTTTCCGGATGTCTCCATTTTAGACCCGCGCATGACGCTCACCATGCCGCCCAAAATAACCGCTGCAACGGCGATGGACGCCCTCACCCACGCCATTGAAGCCTATATATGCAAGCAGAAGAACCCCCTTTCGGATTCCTATGCTGTCACGGCCATAAGTCTGATAAGGGACTTTCTGCCAGCAGCAGTGAAAAACGGCAAAGACGAAAAGGCCCGCTTTGCCCTTGCCAATGCCGCGCTCCTTGCCGGGGTCGCCCTCACCAACTCAATGGCAGGAGCCATCCACTCCCTGGCCCATGCGGTGGGCGCTGTGTGCCATGTTCCCCACGGGGTGGGCAATGCCATTTTCCTGCCCTTTGGCATGGAGTACAACCTCAAAAAAGCCGGGGACCTCATCGCCGAACTTCTGTTTCCCATAGCAGGGGAGGAGATCTGCCTGTCCACCCCAAAAAACCGGCGGGCGCAAAGGGCAATAGATGCTGTGCGCGAACTGAACAGGGAGCTTAACCGCCTTTGCGGAATGCCCATAACATTGAAGGATGCCGGTGTGCCAAAGGCAAAGCTGGAGGAATGCGCCAGGATTGCCATAAATGACGGCGCTCACACCTTCAACCCCGAAGAATTTGAATACAAGGACGCCCTAAAACTCATGCTGGCGGCCTTTGAATAGAAAAATTGCCCTGCCATTTTGCGGGCTGATAATTTTTTTGCATTGCACAGGGCTTGCAAAGAACCTGACAATCCTTTAGTATGCTTAATATAAAGCCTTGCAGGGGCAAAAACTTCTGTGCCAGCCACAAACCTCTAATTCTTCTGTTTCATCTCCGGCCATCTCCTTGTGGCTCTGCGGCCCTGCAGGCAATATGCTCTGTGCTTTCCCTTACCGGCTTTAAGTAATTTTTCCATTGTTCAACTTTCTTGCATGGAGAGGGCGGACCCTTGGCTCAACAACCTGAACAGGGCTTTGGTAATCTGTCGGCAGGCGATGAAGACTCTTTTCCGGCAGAAGAGCATCTTTTGCACATGGAAAGCCCGAAAACCGTTCTGGATGAAGTTCTCACCACAGTCCGCATGGCAGCCCCGGACCTGGATGAGGAGGCGCTGACAAGCGTTTTTGCGGATGTTGTGGATCTTTTCAAGGGGCGCTATCCGGGGTTTGCCGCCTGCGACACCCCTTATCACGATATTGTCCACACCCTGGACACCCTTGTGGCAATGGCGCGGCTCCTGCACGGGGCGCATCTTGCCGGGCAGCTTTTTTCCGGGCACGATGCCCTTTTGGGCTGCATTGCCGCCCTTATGCACGATACGGGCTACATTCAGGAAAAATCCGACACCCGCAAGGGTACGGGCGCCCGTTATACCCAGGAGCATGTGACCCGGAGTGCGGCCTTTGCCAGGGCATATCTTATCCGCAACCAATACAGCGATCAGGATGCCAACTGCTGCCGGGCCGCAATCCTGTGTACTGACCTTGCTCTGGATGTCAATGACATAGACTTTCCGGACCAAACAGCGCGCACCCTTGGTAAACTGCTGGGCACAGCAGACCTTTTGGGGCAAATGGCGGCCCGCAACTACCTGGAAAAGCTTTTGCTTCTTTACAGGGAGCTTAGGGAGGGCAGGGTTGACACATTTTCTTCAGAGCGCGACCTGCTGGAAAAAACCCGCGAGTTCTACAGGCATTGCAAACAGCGCATGGCAAAGCAATACGGCGGCATGGACGCATACATGAATCTTCATTTCGCCCAGCGTTACGGCCTGGAATACGACCCCTATGTACGGTATGCGGAAAAAAACCTGCATTATCTCACCAAGGTGCTCACCCAAAACGGCGAGGATTACCGCAATTTTCTCAAAAGGTCGGTGAAGTTCAGGACGCATGAGCGTTTTTGAGCCTGGGCGGTTCCAGGCGTCCG
>JASEHB010000437.1 GCA_030018745.1 Desulfatibacillaceae bacterium
CGGGACAATCATTGTCCGGTCACAATCCGGAGAAGCATATTGCCTTCGGAAGCAGGGTTTTTCGTTGCATTTTAGTTATGGCTGTGTCAAAATTGCTTCCATGAAAAAGGCTAAAATCTTGATAGTTGATGATGACAGGCTTTTTGCAGAAACCGTCTGCAATGCCCTTTCCGGAATTTTTGAGGTGGAATCAGCAGGTTCCACAAAGGAATTTCACGGGATATACAGGCCGTCCTCTTATGACCTGTTGATTGTGGATATGCGTCTGGAAAGCTTCAGGGAGGGTTTGTCCCTGGTCCGGGATGTCCTGTCCCTGGACCCCCTCCAGCCGGTGATAGTCATAACAGCCTACGCTGACACGGAATCCTACCTTGACGCCATTGATGCCGGCGCCATCATGTTTTTGGACAAGGGGGATTTTGCCCCGGAGGTCCTTGCCCGCCTTGTGAATGCGGTTCTCAAACAGGGGCAGCTCCAAAAACGCCTAACCTCAATGGAGCAGCGGCTTTCCACCCTGGAGCCAACCGATATTATCGGGATGAATCCGAAAATAAAGGCCATGAAGAATGCCATAAGCCGTGCAGCCGATGACGGGGAAGTGACCGTGCTGATTCGCGGGGAGAGTGGGACGGGCAAGGAGCTTGTCGCCCGAAACATCCACAGGTTGAGCCGCACAAGAAGAAACGGCCCCTTTGTTGCGACATCAATTCCTGGGATTCACCAGGAAGCCATATACAGCGAGCTTTTCGGCCATGTCAAAGGCGCCTTTACCGGAGCTGACAGGCCCAGAAAGGGACTCTTTGAGGAGGCCGGCGCAGGGGTGCTTTTCCTTGACGAGATAGGCGATTTGAGCCTTGAGGGCCAGTTGAAACTCTTGCGGGCCATTGAAACCAGAACCTTTACAAGGCTGGGAAGCAATAAGGAAATTCTGGTTGATGTGCAGATTGTGACCGCCACCAACAGCGACCTTGAGAGACTTGTTGAAAAGGGGCTTTACAGGAACGATTTATATTTCCGCTTGAGGACATTTGAAATTTTTGTCCCCCCCCTGCGTGAGCACAAGGATGACATTCCCCTGCTTGCCCAATATTTTTTGCAGGATCTTATTCGGCAGGGCCGCTGCTCGGTTCGCATAATCGGAAAAGAGGTTCTCGATTATTTTTTTGCATATTCCTGGCCTGGAAATATCCGGGAATTGAAAAGCTTTATCGAATACGCAGCAATACAGGCAAAGGCATCGGGCGCAGGCACCCTGAAGGTGGAACACCTGCCCATGCGGATCAAAAGCGAACAATCCAACACCCGGTCAATAAAAGATTACCGGCATCATATTGCCAGGGCCGAACTTTCCTTTGTGTCTGATGCCATAAACCGCCATGCGCTAAAAAACAAGACGGAGCTTGCACGCATATTGGGATATAATGACAGAATAACCCTTGCACGGAGGATTGACAGGGTATTTACAAGGTATCCCGATCTTGCCGGAGAGTTTGATGCTGTGGCCGACCTGTTCAATTTTCAAGCGGGCAAATCCTTAAACTGATTGCCGCCACTGCCCAAGCAATATGATTATGATTCGTTGAGGTGCACGCCAAATGGCAGGCTCCATTGTTGTGATCACAGGAAGCCCTGAACTTTCCAAGGCCATTGGGGGCTATCTTTCCGCAGTTTCAGGGGAGCCGGGCAAGGTGTTTTACATGACCTACAAGCAGCGCTCCAGCGCGCTTTCGCAGGATATTTTTTTGAATGCCGATATTTTTATTCTGGGGCTTATCCGGTTATATGCAGACGGGCCAAGGGCCGAAGCCATACCTGTGGCTGAAAGGCTGTTAAACAAGGGCAAAGCCTTTTTGATCGTCTCGGAATTCTGCTGCGCAGATGAGCTGCAATGCAAAACCTATTGGGATTTTGCAAGCACCGCAAGCCTTGCGGAAGCGGTTGAAGCAGCCTTGCATGTGGAAGACGCATCTGCGGAGTTAAAAAGGATTCAACTCTGCTTCAAGGAGTTCTGCCGAACACCGGCAAGCCATCATTCCAGCTTGCCTCCCTTGAGCGGCTGGCCGCAGGAGTGAAAATTTGGCCGGAAAAAATTCGCACCAAACCCTTGGGCAATTGATGGAAGAGTGGCGGCAGCAGAAGCAGGGGATGAACTTCTTCAAGTGCGTCAATTTTGCAGCAGTTTTTTTTGCGCCTTCAGTCTTAAGGAGATGAGTCCGGCTCTTTTTTTAAGAAAATGCCTAAAGGGCCAAGGGTCAGTTCCAAACCAGCCTGACATTTAACCATGGACCCCGGCGTCCAGTAAAGGCTGGATTGTTCTTCCCTTTGGGCCTGCTGGCCTGCTCCTTTTGTTTTATCCCAAAGTCTGCGCACAATTGGCTCCAACTGCCCGTTAAGCTCCAGGGCATTGTCGGCAAGGGGCAGGTGAACCGGCAATATGGAGCCTGGACAGCAGGTTATGCTGTCTGCCCCTGTCCACCAAAGGCAGGATTTTTCCCCAAACAAAAGGCTGTTGTCGGCAATCTTTTCAACGCTCTCCAAGACCATCCGCCCGTAGCCGGATTTTCGCTCCCCGCCCAACTGCAGCTCACCAAGCTTTTGAAGAATGTCTGGAAAGCCATCTTCGCCAAAGGGGCTGTCTTTCTTCACAAAAACATAAGCGGCAAGAAGCACGGGCAAAAAGGGCGGAGAAGCTCCAGAATCGTTTTCCACAACAGGCCTAATGTGCTCCACCTCGTGGAGAGATTCATCTTGGGCTGTGCGGCTTGAAGGGCTTATGGCCGTTGTTGTTCTGGAGGATATGAATTTACTTTCAAACTCATCAATGGCCATTTCGCCATTTCCTTGCCCATCTTCGTCGCCCTTTTCTTGACCATCTTCAGACACAGCAAAAACCGGGCGATGCCATTTTTCATTGCAGCACACAAAAAAGTGGGTCATG
>JASEHB010000438.1 GCA_030018745.1 Desulfatibacillaceae bacterium
AAGTAATTTTTTAAGATAGTTATGTGCAATCAACAGGCTTTTTGCAAACCATATCAACAGGCTGTTTGCAAAAAAAGTTTTGCTTTTCGGCCATGATTTTTCCTTTTGCAAGGATGATGACATGAGCAAGTGGCGAACACATATAGAACCCAGGGAAAAGCTTTCCGCAGAAGCAATGGAGGCCTTTGCCGCTGAAGCAAAGGTGGGGCTTTTAGCCACCGTGAACCCGGCAGGCGAGCCTCACGCAACGCTTATCACCTCCATAATGGCAAAGTCTCCGGTAAATCTTATGTGGGGGCAGTTCAGCGAGGGAATGAGCAAGAAGAATGTGCTGCAAAACCCGCGCACAGGCTTTTGCGTGCTCACCGAAGACAGGCGGCTTTGGCGGGGCAAGGCCCTTTGGTCCGGAAGCGAGAAGCAGGGGGAGGACTACCAGCGCTACAACGAGCTTCCCATGTTCCGCTACAATGCCTATTTTGGCATCCACACGGTTCACCACATGAACCTTGAGGTGCAGTACGGAAAGGAAAACCTGCCTTTGGGCAAAATAGCCCTGGATGTGGCCTCCACCCTGGCCGGGGCGCGGGCGGCAGCCCGCCGCAATCCACCGGCTGTTTTCAATGCCTGGACAAGCTCATTTTTGAAAAATCCGGCGACCCTGAAGTTTCTGGCATGGGTGGATGTGGACGGCTTTCCCAAAATCGTGCCGGTGCTGGGGCTAAAACCTGCGGATTCGGGCAGGCTGGCCTTTTCGCCCAGGGCTTTTCATGCAGATTTGCGCCAGATTCCCATTGGCGCAAAGATGGCTGTTTTCGGGCTTTCATTTAAAATGGAGTCCGTACTTTTGCGGGGGGACTTCTGGGGAATAAACCGATTTGCGGGCCTGCCTTTGGGCGTTGTTGACATTGATTGGGTTTACAACTCCATGCCGCCGGTTTCCGGCCAGATTTATCCCCAGACAAAACTTACGCCTGTGAGCCGCTTTTAATAAAGGTGCGCCCTTCTTCAAGGGGCGCACCCAAAATCAAAAAGCCCGCCTATCGTTTTTTTGGCATAACCCATCCGCCCATTTCCTTTTCCAGCCGGTTGGCAACTGCAATGGTTGTTGCGTCATTGCCTTCAATGCCCACCACCTGCACCCCAAGGGGCAGGCCTTTGCTTGAAAGGCCCAGCGGAACCTGGGTGGACGGAAAATGCAGGGCGTTTATTATGCCCGTGTATATCCAGTGGTAAAGCTGAAGCTGGGGGATAAAATGGCGGGGCGCAGGCCCGGAGTAGGGGGGGAAAAGCATAATTCCGTCTGCGCCTATCAAATCCCGGAGCTGATCCCGAAAATCGTTGAGGCCGGCAAGCCATTTGGGCACAGGGCCTTTGGGCAGCTTTTCCACCAGGGCAAGCAGCACGCCCGGCAGGGTGTGGTCGCTTTTGCCAATGGCAAGGCTCAATAGCTCGCGCATGGCGGGCAGG
The DNA here is from genome assembly GCA_030018745.1 of Desulfatibacillaceae bacterium. Lineage (GTDB taxonomy): Bacteria > Desulfobacterota > Desulfobacteria > Desulfobacterales > Desulfatibacillaceae > JAGVAW01. The sequence continues at coordinate 1,468 of JASEHB010000438.1, forward strand.
GGTGTGCCGCCCCCCATTAAAACGCCAAAGGGCGTGGGGTTTGCAGATGCCAGCCGCGCGCTCCAGAACTGGAGGGAGCTTTTAAAGCCCTTGGGCCGGGTGCGGACAACCCTGCAACCGGCTTTTTCAAGGGCCATTGCAGCCCGGCGCTGGGCAGCGGCAAGCTCCGGCTTCACCCTTGCCAGCCCGTTATCCGGCACATCCAAAACCGTCAGCCTGCTTATATCCACCTTTGCAGGGTCGCCAATCTCAATGGGTACGCAGCCCGGATCATTACCGTCCGGCCCGGCAAGAATTTTCACCAGGGGCATCAGGTCCTCTGCACGGCGGCAAAGGGGGCCGGTGGTGCACATTCCGGAAACGCCCTCTTCTGCCGGAGGATACTGGCCTGTGTTGGGAATAAGCCCGGCTGTGGGCTTGTGGCCGAAAACGCCGTTGAAGAATGCAGGCATTCTTATGGAACCGCCTATGTCCGAGCCAAGCCCGAAGGGCGAGGCCCCGGCCCCTATGATTGCGCCTTCTCCGCCGGAGCTTCCTCCGGCAATGTGGCCGGGGTTGTAGGGGTTTCCCGTGCGGCCGTAAACCTTGTTGTCCGACTCCATCCACATGCAAAGCTCGCTTGTGTTGGTTTTGCCTATAGGTATGGCCCCGGCCTTCAAAATCCGCTCCACAGAGGGGGCGTTCTGCTGGGCCACAAGGCTTTTTCGCGAAACAAGGCCCGAAGCGTGTGGGGTGCCCACAAGCTCGAAGCATTCCTTTATGGTGCAGGGAACCCCGTGAAAGGGCGGGCAGGCATCCGGGCCGTTTTCTGCAAGGAAGCTGTCCGCCTTTTTGGCCATTTCCAGGGCCTGGTCAAAAAGCTCGTAAACCACGGCGTTTATGGCCGGGTTTGCCTGCTTTGTCTGTTCAATGTGGGCGGAAACAGCCTGCTGGCTGGTTATTTTTCCCTGTTTTATCATAAGGGCGATTGAACTGCCCGAAGCGGTAAGCAGGTCCTGGCTCATAATAAATATTGCTCCTCAAATCATTGAAAAATAAAAAGAAGCCATTAAAAAAAGCAAGCAGGGGAAAGCCTTTTTATAAGGGCTTCCCCCTGTGAAATTAAAAAAAATGCCCAGCCGTTGATTCAAAGCGAAAAGCCGCTACAGGTCGCCTGCCAGATCCACAATTATTTCAACAGCCCGCTCCACAACAACGAGATCCATGTTGATGACAACCGTGTAAAGGGATGGGTCGTTGAAATGCTTTTCGCCGATTTTCTTGTAAAAGTTGTTGCGGCGCTTGTCGCCCCTTTTGATGACCCTTTTGGCCCTGGCTTCACTCATGGAGTATCTTTCCATGAGGAACTTTATGCGGTGGGGCACATCTGCAATGAGCAGCACATGGACGGCTTGAGGGTGGTTGTGGAGAAAAAACTGGCCGCCCCGGCCAACGATAACAGAGTTGGCTTCGCGGGCAATTTCCTCC
>JASEHB010000439.1 GCA_030018745.1 Desulfatibacillaceae bacterium
GTACATCGAGACCCGGCGATGCCCCGCATAACGCCGCTCTCGTCTTCCTGGGGCCGCCCCCCATCTAGCTAGAGTGGTGGACCCTCATATACCACGCCACCTGGCGCAATATGGTATCCAGGTCGTTTTTTGGCGCAAAACCTATGGCCGCGCGGATTTTGGATATATCGGGGACCCTTCGCTGCATGTCTTCAAAGCCCTGGGGAAAGGCATCTTCGTAGCTTATGAATTGTATTTCCGATTTTGAGTCTGTTATGCGGATGATTCTTCTGGCCAGATCGGCCATGCTTATTTCCTCGATGCCGCCCACATTGTAAAGCTCGCCGTTTGTGCTGGGGCTGGCCATGAGGCCCATGAGGGCTTCCACAACATCTGCAACATGGGTGAATGTGCGGGTCTGGGCGCCGTCTCCGTAAACCGTGAGGGGCTTGCCGGAAAGGGCCTGGGCCGTGAGCCGGGGTATGACCATGCCGTAGGCCCCTGTCTGCCGGGGGCCAACCGTGTTGAAAAGGCGGGCGATGACAACCTCAAGGCCGGAAACCCGGTGGTAGGCAAGGGCCGTGAATTCGTCCATGAGCTTGCTGGCTGCATAGCTCCAGCGGAACTTTGAGGAGGGGCCGTAGATGATGTTGTCGGTCTCTGTGAGGGGTGCGTGGAGGTGTTTGCCGTAAACCTCGGACGAGGAGGCGATGAGCACCCTTTTTTTGAACTTGGCGCAAAGCTCCAGAACCATTTCCGTGCCCTGGATGTTTATGCGGATGCTGTGCAGGGGGTTGTCAAGGATGTACTGGACGCCCACGGCCGCAGCCAGGTGAAAGACCGCATCGCAGGTGCCCACAAGCTCCATCATCATTTCCCGGTTCAAAATGGTGTCCCGGTGAAAAAAGAAGCGCTGGGACAGGGCGGGGTCGTCCTGCAGATGGATAATGTTTTTTGTGGACCCGGTGGAAAGGTCGTCTATGACATAGACTTCGTGGCCTGCTGCAAGGCAGGCTTCGGCAAGATGAGAGCCGATGAAGCCTGCGCCGCCGGTGACAAGTATCCGCATGAGAAGCTTCCTTTTATAAAGCTGCCAGGGGATTTGCCGGAAGCAAAAAAGCAATTGTGGTCGGGATGACTGGATTTGAACCAGCGACCTCACGGTCCCGAACCGTGCGCTCTACCAGGCTGAGCCACATCCCGACACAATTCGCCCCTGCGCGTGCAGCAAAAAGCGCAGCAAACAAGATTGGCACAATAAAGTCATCTGCCCGGCCTGTCAACGCCTTTTTGGCAAAAAGCCTCCTTGCATCAAGAGTCCAATGGAAGTTATGATGTCAGAAAGATTGGAAACAGGCAAGGTTTTACCGGATTTCTTTTTGGCAAGGCCTGTTTGCGGCAGCCTGCCGGGGCTGGGGGCAGGGGCTTGCCCGGCAACAAACAAAATAATCATACCGCTTTTTGCAAAGAAAAGGGGGCTGTTATGAGCCTTTGCGCTGCGCACCATGCTTTGGCAGACAAGTTTCTTTTCCGGGGGAGCTATCCCCAGGTTCCGGTTAGCGAGGCGCTGCTTGCGCTCATGGAGTTCGCTTTTTCCGAGGATGAGGCCCGTATCATGGCGGCTCTTTCCTTAACGCCGCTTCCCGCCCGCGTCATAGCCCGCAGGGCGGATATGCCGGTCGGCCTTGTGCGGCCGGTTTTAAAATCCTTGGCAGACAGGCTTTTCATAGCCCGCATGAAGGTTGGCAGGGTGAGCCTTTACAATTTTCTGCTGCTCATTCCCGGCATTTTCGAGCTTCAGATGCTGCGCAGCAAAAACCCCGGCGCGGACATTGCGTGGTTCACGCGGTTTGCAGAGCTTTTCAGCCGGGCCTACGATGACTTTGTGGCCTGGGGCGAGCCAAAGACCCGCGGCAAGGATATGCGCTTCGGGCGGATAATTCCTGTGGAAAAATCTTTGGAGAGCGTTTCGGGAATAATGCCGCTGGCAACAGACCGTTTTTCGGAGTTTGTGGATCGCAGCAAAAGCTTTTGCCTTGCCAATGTGTGCGCCTGCCGCCAGGAAAAAACCCTGCTGGGCGAGGGCTGCGGCAGGGGCATGGAGGTTTGCGGCGGCATGGGCCTGCTGGCGGATTTTGCTGTGGCAAAGGGCCTTGCCCGCCGGGTGGACAGGCAGGAATTTATGGAGGCCAAGCAGCGGGCGGCAGAGTTGGGCCTTGTGAACATGGTGGACAATCTTTATGACCCCTTGCAGGTCTGCTCCTGCTGCACCTGCTGCTGCGCGGGCCTGCGGGTAATCAAGCAGTACAACATTCCAACGCTCATTGCACGGAGCCATTTTCTGCCGGAAATTGACGAATCCCTGTGCATAGGCTGCGGCAAATGCGCCAAGGTTTGCCCCATGGAGGCCTTGAGCCTTTCGCCGGACAAAAAAATGCAGATTGACCACACAAAGTGCTTTGGCTGCGGGCTTTGCGTTTTGAAGTGCGAAAAGCAAAAGGCCATAAGCCTTGTGGAGCGCGATGGCCACAAGGGGCCTGCGCCGGATGTTGCCACCTATTTTTCACAAAGGATGCGGGAAATGCAGGAAAAGGATCACGGCTTATTCACAGGCCTGGGCCTGGACGCAGCCCGGCTGCTCATAAACAAGGCGGGCCTGGGCATAAGCGGCCCCAGCCAAAGGGATTTGACAAGGTTTTTTGAGGATTGAGCCTGAAAAAGGGTTGTTCCTGAATGATGATTGACCGGGCAGGGAACAAGAATCGTAGGTTGGGCTAGAGCGGAATCGTAGGTTGGGTGGTTCTTGCGCTTCGCGCAAGGTTCACCCAACAATTTGGCCGGAAAGCAAAAAGCCGTCATTCCCGCGCAGGCTTTGAATCCAAAATCGTAGGTTGGGCTAGCTTTAGCGTAGCCCAACAAAAGGGCCGTTTTCCTTTT
>JASEHB010000440.1 GCA_030018745.1 Desulfatibacillaceae bacterium
AGCAGGTTTTGGGCATCATGCTTTAGGGATGTGCCGTTTTAAACGCAAGACTGGCGAAATTGAGCCCGCGCCTTATTATAAGGATGGGCTGCGCGCCTGGCCGACCGTTATGGCCGCGGCTGGATTTGGCTTAAGGGCTGTCCTGGCCACAAATAAAATCCGGCAGAAACGCTAAAACAACCAGCGAGGAATAGGCAATGAAGCGAAAAAGCCTTTATCTTACAGCAATCGCCGCAGCCATGCTGCTGGTGTTTTCCGCTTCTCATGCCCTTGCAGCAGGCGTGGTTTTTGTCATTCCCCTCCAGGGGCCTGTAACCCCGTCAACAGCAGACTTTGTTTCCCGCAACATCCAGAAAGCCAATGTCATGGATGCTGTCTGCGTTGTTCTTGCCATAGACACGCCCGGAGGCCTTGCCGACTCCATGAAGGACATTGTCCAGGCAATGCTTGCAAGCCGCATACCCGTGGTAGCCTATGTGTGGCCCGCAGGCGCGAGGGCCGCCTCGGCAGGGGTCATGATAACAATGGCCGCAGATGTGGCCGCAATGGCGGAAGGCACAAACATTGGAGCCGCACACCCGGTTTCCGCCACGGGCGGCAGCATGGACTACACATCATCGGAAAAGGCGGTGAACGACATGGCCGCCAATGCCCGCAGCGTTGCACAGAAGCACGGCAGAAACGAGCAGTGGGTGGAGGAAGCCATCCGCCAGAGCGTTTCCGCCACCGCAAACGAGGCCCTTGAGCTAAATGTCATAGACCTTGTCGCAAAGGACCTTGATGATCTGATCGAGCAGCTTGACAGCAGGGAGATTGAGGGAAAGGGCGTTCTCTCCACCCTTGGGGCCGCTGTGAAATGGGCAGAGGAGACATGGCGGGACCGGCTGCTCAAAACCCTCTCCAGCCCCAACTTTGCCTACATATTCTTTTTGCTGGGTCTGGCCGGGCTTTATTTTGAGTTCTCCAATCCGGGCGCAATCTTTCCCGGTGTAATCGGCGCCATAAGCCTCATCCTTGCCTTTTACTCATTGCAGACCCTGCCGGTTAACTACGCGGGGGTGCTGCTCATTTTGCTTGCAGGGGTCTTTTTCATACTGGAAATAAGCATAACAAGCTTCGGGGCGCTCACCATAGGCGGCATTCTGGCTCTGACTCTTGGCTCGCTTATGCTTTTTGATTCGGACATCCCTGCCTTGAGAGTGAGTTTTTCGGTCATGATTCCTGCAATTGCAATAACTTCACTATTTTTCATCGCCATTGCCGCATCCGTGGTAAGGGCACACATCAGCCGCCCGCACACAGGCTACCTTGGCTTTGTGGGCAAGAGCGGCGTGGCCCGAAAAGTAAACGAAGACGGCGCCACCGGCAAGGTGTTTGTGGCTGGCGAAATCTGGAATGCAAAGTTTTCCGGCCCGGTAAAGTCGGGCGACACGGTAAGGATAACCGCCGTGGAAGGATTGGTGTTGTTCGCAGAAAAGGAATAGATGGGCGGCCCCAGGAAAACGATAGCCGCCCTGTGGGTCTGTGCTTGGGGTGGAAAACCCCGGAGCCGCGCTGGGGGAGGTGGCAGAGCGTACCAAGCCCGTCATTGCCCGAAAGCGGCAATCCAGGGCTTTTTAACGCCGCCGCCAGCACCTTGGTCCTGAAAAAAACAATCGTCTGTAATGTCCGTGAACCATCAACCCATTTCAAAAGGAGGGTTTCAATGCTTGTCTATGCTGTAACATCCGCCATCGTTCTTTTTGTGGTGCTTTCCAGCTTCATCAAAATTTTAAACGAGTACGAGCGGGGCGTCATCTTTCGCCTTGGCCGGGTCATCGCCGCCAAGGGGCCGGGCCTTATTGTGCTGATCCCCTTTGTGGATAAAATGGTCAAGGTGAGCCTGCGCCTTGTCACCCTGGATGTTGACCCCCAGGACATCATCACCCGCGACAATGTTTCTGTTAAGGTCAATGCTGTCATCTACTTCAGGGTGGTGGACCCGGTGAAGGCCGTGGTGGATGTGGAAAGCTACCAGTACGCCATGAGCCAGCTCGCCCAGACCACCATCCGGAGCGTTTGCGGACAGGCCGAGCTTGACGAGCTTTTGGCCGAGCGCGACAAGCTAAACGAGAAACTTCAGGAAATTCTTGACTCCCAGACAGACCCCTGGGGCGTGAAGGTCTCCACAGTTGAGCTAAAGCACATTGACCTGCCAAGCGAAATGCAGCGCGCCATGGCCCGCCAGGCAGAGGCCGAGCGCGACCGGCGCGCCAAGGTCATCAACGCCGAAGGCGAGTTCCAGGCATCCACCCGCCTGGCCGAGGCAGCGGAAATCATCCAGAAACAGCCCATGGCCCTGCAACTGCGCTTCCTCCAGACCGTGAGTGGCATTGCCGGGGATAGAAACACCACAACCATATTGCCCATCCCCATAGAACTCTTCAGCCCGTTTTTGAAAAACCTCTCAAAACCGGATGAAGGCAAGTAAGGGCAAAACAGGCGCAGTCAATAAACGGGGGTAAGCCCTTGTTCTGTAAAAGGCTTGCCCCCGCCCACAAGCCCGGATGTAAAAATTTGCCTTTGCTTTTTTGCCTTTTTTTCCTTTGGAATGCTGCCAACATATCGAATTAAAAGCACAAAAGCTGCCGGAAGCGTACCCGGGCCGCTTTTTTGCACAGCGGATGATTTTTTAAAACAAATTGAGGCGATTTTTTTCCTCCGGCTTGCTGCCGGAATTTTCAGAGGGCTGGCAATGGATTCAAGGCCGGGCATAGGCAGGCTTTTCAGGGAGCATGGCACACTGCTTATGCTGGTTACCATAGCCCTTGTGATTTTGGAGGTGCAGATACTTGCAGTCGCCGTCACAAAATCGGGCCGCCAGGCAGCCTTTCAGGTATTCAACCCCCAGGGGGAGTTGCTCTACGAGG
>JASEHB010000441.1 GCA_030018745.1 Desulfatibacillaceae bacterium
GAGTGAAATGCTTGGGGACCAGGCCCTGGATGTGGATATTTTTGTGCGGGCCATGAACCTAAAGCAGCGGGCAGAAAACGCATATGATTTGGCTTCGCTTGAGCTAAAAGAAATGGCCCAGGCTTATGCAAGGGGAGTGAATGCATATATCTGGACCCACCAGGGAAAACTGCCTATGGATCTGACCCTTTCAGGCTACAGGCCCGACCCCTGGCGCGCTGTGGACTGTTTTTATGCAATGCAGTTTTTTTCCTTCGGGCTTTCGGGCAACCTGTATCAGGAGGCAGCCTTTCTCCATGTTGCAACAAAGGTGGGGTTGGAAAAAGCGGCCTGGCTGGCGCCTGTTTATCCTGATGAGGCCCTGCCATTTGACGAGGCAGCCAAATTAGGCTCTGCGGATTTGGAGGAAGGCAGGGATGCCGTGGAAACCCTGGCCCGGCTGCAACACAAGGCGCGGGCCTATTTGGGGGGCTTTTCACCTGCCTCCAACAACTGGGCTCTTTCAGGAGCAAGAACAGCAAGTAGCCGGGTTATCCTGGCCAACGACATACACCAGCCCATTGCCCTGCCTTCCCTTTGGAGCATCTCCCATATCCGCGCTCCGGGGCGTTATGATGCAGCGGGTTTTTCCGTGGCGGGCATCCCAGGCATTCTGATTGGTTTTAACGGCTCTGTGGCCTGGGGCATGACCCAGGCCATGGCCGACACCCAGGACCTCTTTCTGGAAAAGCTCTCCCTCATTGACGGCAAGCTGCACTATCTGCATCAGGATCGCTGGGTTCCCACCCGCGAGCGCACTGAAACCTTCAGGGTATCCGGCGGTCTTGTGAAAACGCTGGTCATTCACGAAACCCTGCACGGCGTGCTGGTTTATCCTGCCCTTGCAGAAAAGCCCCTGGGGCATCTCATGGGGAGCTCCGCGGTGTTTATGGGCATTGCAGCGGGCTGGGCAGAGCCGGTAAACGACCTCACCCTGGATGGTTTTTTTGCCCTGGCAAGGGCAGCGGACATAAAAGAGGCATCCCTTGCTGTGGAAAAAATCCAGAGCATAAATGCAAATTTCATTTTTGCGGACAAGACTGACATAGCCTGGAAGGTTACCGGGATTTATCCCCTGCGGAAAAAGGGCACAGGGCTTCTGCCAAGCCCCGGCTGGAACGGCGCTTACGACTGGGCGGGCCTTGTGGCCCAGGATGAGCTTCCGGAGATGGTAAATCCGGCAAACGGGTTTCTGGCAACAGCCAATGCCAGAATCACGGACAGAGCCTATCCCTTTGTCTTGAGCCAGTCATGGGCCAATCCGGCCAGGCACAACCGCCTTCACAGGGTGCTTGCCGAGCATTCCGGCCACAACCTGTTAAGCACCTTCGCCCTTGCCCAGGAAAGGGTATCATCCCTTGTTACTGCGGTGCAGAGAATTTATCTGAATTCCGTTTATACAGACCCAATTCGCCTTGAAATAGCAGGGTGGGCCAGCGCAGCCAAAAAGCAGGCTGCAAGGCAGGCTCTTGCCATGCTGCGCAAAAGCACACCGGACATCAGCGAGAATTCGGTTGATGAAATCATTGTTCCGGCCATTGTTCACTGCTTTACTCTAAACACCTTTGCCGATGAGCTGGACGGGCCGGATTCCGCTCTGTGGAATTCCTTTCTGGCACTTGGCAGAGCCTCCTATGCAGCCTGGGATGACCACCTTTTTGTGCAGGACGACCAAAGCCCCTTTTTCAACCTTGTCAGCACAAAAGACATTCAGACAAAGGCCTGGGTTCTGGCCAAATCCCTTGTCGATGCTGTCAGCCTGCTGGATGCCCGGCTGGGCATGGAAAACAAAAGCAGGACAATGGGCGATTTGAGCCAATACTATTTTGAAACGCTTTCCAGCCGTATTTCTACGCATATGCCTGTGTTAAGGCGCATGGGCGCAAGGCTTGCTTCGGGCTACTACAATGCAGGCCCCTTTCCGGCAGGGGGGGATTACACCACCATAAATGTAAACGGATTTACCCCAGGCGAGGGTTTTGACCCCTGGTACATTCCATCAATGCGTATGGTTGTGGATTTTTCTGCTGATGAGCCTCTTTTTGTGGTCAACAGCACCGGACAGTCGGGCAATCCGGCCAGTCCTCATTATACGGACGGCATAAGGGCCTGGCTGGATGGGAGTTATATGAATATGCCCTTTGGGGCGGACAAGATTTCCGCCCGCTACACCAGCGTGCTGATGCTGGAGCCGAAAATTCCCTGAAAAAAAAGGATTGTTTCAGTCAAGGGTGGATAGCTTCCTCCTCTGCAATTTTCAGGGCGTTAAGGGCTGCCCTCTTGATGTCCATGCGCCGGTCGTCCAACAGGGCGCGCAGGCTTTCAATTGCCTGGGGCAGGTATTGCCTTCCCTGGCGCATAAGCCTCTCCAGGCACAGGCGGCGGACTCTGGAATCCTTGTCGCAAAGCCCGGCCATAAAAAGCGGGGCATTGTTGTTTGCATCAACAGGCTCAAGAAGGGCCAGGGCCACAAGCTTCAAATCCGCATCAGGATGGCAGGCGTAGTTGCGGTAGATTTCATGCAAGCTGCCCCCCTTTTCTTCAAGACGCCAAAGATTAAGCAAAACCGCGCGTTTTTCTGCAGTAGTCCCCGAAGCAAGCATCTGCTTTAAGCGGCCTGCCACCTCTGCATCGCCTATCTGGCACAATGCGGCCACAGCAGCCAGGCGCACGGATGGAGCCGGGTCATTTAGCAGTTTCACAAGGGGGGCGGCTGCCTGCCTGTGTCCAGCCCAGCCCAAGGCTGTTGCGCAAAGCCGCCGCATATCCGCACCCGGATGGTTAAGCCCCTGGCAAAGCCTTTTGCAGACCGGCCTGCCGGATTCAACTGCG
>JASEHB010000442.1 GCA_030018745.1 Desulfatibacillaceae bacterium
ACGGCCTTGATTGGCCGGATTTTCTAGCCCAACCTACTCAATTTTACACGGTCAGGGCTTAACAGCCTCGATTGAGGCGGAGGCGACAAAGTCCTCAACGCCCTTTCCCGGCGCCCAGTCCTTTATGAAGTGGCGGCTTTGGTCCTTTGGCTGAATCCGTATGTCTGCAAAACCAGAATTGGCGAGCATGGCTTCAAGCTCGTTGACAGACGAGGCCCCTGCAATGCAGCCTGCGTGCAGTGCAAGGTCCTGCTTCACGGAATCGGGAAGGTCGGCGGTGGCCACAACATCTGAAACTGCAAGCCTGCCGCCGGGCTTCAACACCCGAAAGGCCTCATCAAAAACCCTTTGCTTTGCAGGAGAAAGGTTGATGACGCAGTTTGATATGATTACATCAACAGCGTTGTCTGCAACCGGCAGGTTTTCAAGCTCACCCAGGCGGAAATCCACATTGGCAAAACCGGCCTTTTTGGCATTGGCGCGTGCCTTGGCAAGCATTTCCGGGGTCATGTCAACACCTATCACAAGCCCCTTTTCCCCCACGGAGCGGGCTGCCAGAAAGCAGTCAAAACCCCCGCCGCTGCCCAGGTCCAGCACCGTCTCTCCAGGCTTTAGGGCTGCAATGGCCTGGGGGTTGCCGCAGCCAAGCCCCATGTTGGCGCCATCGGGCACTGCGGCAAGCTCCTCTGGCGAGTAGCCAAGCACAAGGGAAATGTCCTTTGCCGTGACATCCTGCGGCTTTCCGCAGCATGACTGCTGTGGCTTGCAGCCGCAAAGGGGCGCGTTGGAAAGGGCCACCTTGCCGTAGGTTTCCCTCACTGCGCTGCGGATTTTTTCGTCATCAGCCATTTTTCTTATTCCTTGTTGGCAACCTAATCGCAGGATCGTAGGTTGGCTACCGCAGCAAAAATAACACCCAGTTGTTGGGCCACGCAAATCCGGAATAATGGAAAAGGTCTCCGGCATTGTGATGGGCCGGATTTGCTAGCCCAACCTACCTTGCTGAATCGTAGAATTGTAAGGCCAAAATGTTGGGTGAACCTTGCGCGTTAAGCGCAAGAACCACCCAACCTACGATTCTTTTAAGGTTCATGCGCCGCAGCATTTTTTGAACTTTTTGCCGCTGCCGCAGGGGCATGGCTCGTTGCGGCCCACCTTGGGCGTTTCCCGGCGCAGGGGCTTGCTGTTGAGCACAGCCTGGCCGTCCACAAAATACCATACTCCGTCTTTTTTCTCGAACTGGGCTTTTTCGTGGTGCCTTATGGTCTGGGCGTCCTGGATGAATGTGGCCACAAACTCCACCTCGCCTTTTTCATCATCCGGCCCGCCTTCAGTGGCGTTCAGAATCTCCAGGCTCCGCCAGTCCGATTCTGTTGACCACTTGCGCGCGCCCTTTTCGTCAAACTCGGCCTGCTTGTCCGGGTGCAGGGTCTGCTTGAGATAGTCAATCTGCGTCTTGACATAGGCGGTGTAGCGGGAGGCAAGAAGCTCTGCGGCGGAAGCCGCCTGTTTTTGCCCTTCAATCACCGGCCCGCAGCATTCTGTATAGGGATTGTTGCTGCCGCAGGGGCAGAGCTGGGAGTCTTGCATTGGCTGTTTTCCTTGTATGGGCAGAAAATTCTGCCGTGTGCTTGTAAAAAAAGGAGGGGGTTTTTTGACTGCAACCCCCTCCCGGTTTGATTGACAAAAAAACGCTACTGATTTTTTCCGGCCCGGTACGCCTCCAGATGGCTGATAAGCTCATCCAGAAGCTCACGGGGGTAAAGCACGCCGACCATTTCGTCCCAGATGGGCCGGGTGAGATCCTTTAGGGCCTGAAACTCTTCTGCGGTCATGGCTGTTTCCTTTATGCCGTAGCGGATAAGCGCCTGCAAACCCTTGGCATTGTCCTCGCGCACAAGGGCATTGTATTCCCTGCCAAGGCGGTAGCGATCCGTTGCAAAGGATTTCTGAAGATTGGCCGGGATTTCCTCCCATGCGGCGTTGGTCACAACAACCGGCCCCGGAGAATAGCGGATGCGCACCGGGTTTACATATTTGACCGAGGCATAAAGCTGCGCGCCCACAACAAAAAGGGCCGGGGCAATGGCGGAATCTGCAACATTCTGGCGAAGGGCTGTTGGCGCTTCTGTTGTTTCCACAGTGATGGGGGTTATGCCCATTGCCTTGAAAACTTCTTCCTCAAGCCTTCCGTACCATGTGAAAAAGCGGGCGCGGCGAAGCTGGGCAAGGGTTCCCAAAGGCGAGCGGGTGGAATAGATCTGGTCGAAATCCTGGTCGTTCCACAAAAGCAGCTTGAACCCGTGCCTGTCCATGTATGTGTCCATGGCCACGGTCATTTTATCCTTGATGTGGTCAACCTCCTCCCAGTCGTTGAACATGAAGGGAAGCTGCATCACCGCAAATTCCGGGCAAAGCAGGGTTGCGCCCTGGCCGGAGAACCCTCCGCCCTGAAGCTGGCCCATGCGCATTTTGCTGATGACGGCCTTTTCATCGCCCATTATGCCGCCCCAGTAAATCTTGATGTAAACATCGCCCTTTGATGTTTCCTGCACCCAGGGCAGCAGCAGGTTTTCCGTATGAATGGCCCAGCCCACGCCCTTGGGGGCAAGGGTTGCAACCTTCCATATCTGTGATGCTCCGCCTGCCTCGCGCATGGCCAGGGCATTGCCTGCAAAGCCGATTGATATGGCTATTGCCGCGGCAAGTATCAGGATAAAACCAGTTCTTTTTCCCGGAATCTGCATCATGAATCAAACTCCTCCTTCCAAAAAAAACATATCGTAATCATAACCCAGGCCCCCGTGGCCCGGAAAAAACAAACAAAAACAGGGCCTCTTTCCGGCCCCTTAAAGACCCTGCAAAAAA
>JASEHB010000443.1 GCA_030018745.1 Desulfatibacillaceae bacterium
TTTTAAGACATTTAGCAAACCAAAAGTGCTGAAAAAGTATAAGTGATCAAGCAAGCTTTAACGCCAGATTCAGCGTAATGAAAACTCTTTCCAAAAAACTTTTAGTTATTTTTTATTATGAAGAAATAGTAAAAGGAGATAACTAAAAGTTTTTGAAAGGGGGTTTAAGGGGGGAAACTTTTTTCAAAAAGTTTCCCCCCTTATATTTTTTTAATCTTTTATTTTATCTCATCATTAATAAGGGCGCTGTCACAGCCCCAGCTTTTTCTGGCAGGGCAGGTTGAAGTGGCGGTAGGCCAGGTCCGAGGCTTTGCGGCCTGTGCTTGTGCGCTGGAGAAAGCCAATTTTGAGCAGAAACGGCTCCACCACATCCACAAGGGTGTCTGCCTCCTCCTGGAGGGTGGCTGCAATGGCCTCTATGCCCACCGGGCCGCCGCCGTAGTATTCTATTATGGTGGAAAGATAGCGCCTGTCCAGGTTTGTGAGGCCGGTTTTATCCACCCCTTCCAGGGCAAGGGCATCTGAAACCGTCTGGCTTGTGACCTTTCCGGCGGTGCGCACCTGGGCAAAGTCCCGCACCCTTTTAAGCAGGCGGTTGGCTATGCGGGGAGTGCCCCTTGAGCGCCTTGCAAGCTCTGCTGCGCTTTGCTTGTCCATTTCCATTTTTAAAATGGCGGCAGAGCGGCGGATTATGGTTACAAGGTCTTCCTCCGTGTAAAAGTCCAGGCTGCGGAAAATGCCAAACCTGTCCCGCAGAGGCGCAGACAGAAGCCCGACCCTGGTGGTTGCCCCCACAAGCACAAAGCGCTTTAAGGCAAAGCGGTGGCTCCGGGCATGGATTCCCTTGTCAAAGATAAAATCAACGGCAAAGTCCTCCATTGCAGGGTAGAGGAGTTCTTCCACAATTTTTGGTGTGCGGTGGATTTCATCCACAAAAAGCACATCGCCTTCTTCCAGGTGGGTGAGCAGCCCCAAAAGGTCTCCGCCCTTTTCCATGGCAGGCCCGGATGTGACTGTTAGGCGTGCGCCCATTTCGTTTGCGATTATGTGGGCAAGGGTGGTTTTGCCCAGGCCCGGCGGGCCGTGGAAAAGCACATGATCCATTGGCTCGCCCCGGCCCTTGGCAGCCTGAATGGCGATTTTGAGGGTCTCCACAGCATCCTGCTGGCCCACATAGTCATCCAGGCATTCGGGCCGCAGGGAGAGCACCTCCGGGTCGGAATCCACAGGCAGGTTTTCTTTGGTCATAACTGTGCCCTGGCCTATTGTCCATTCCATGCTCATGGGCCTGTACCCTTTTTGTAAACCTCGTCAAAAAGATCTTCAGGGGTGCTCAGAAGGGGGTTTCTTTTCATGGCCTTTGCTATCAGTTCCTTTGCCTCGGCTGCCGGGTGGCCCAACTGGCGCACCATGACCAGAAGCACCTGGGTGCGGAAATCCTCTTCAAGCTCATCTGCCGGGGCGGCTGGGGGCAGGCCCGGCGCATCGCCTGCAAAGGCTGCCATCTTGCCGTGCAGGGAGGCGACAATCTTATCTGCCGTGCGCTTGCCTATGCCTTTTAGCTTTTGCAGGGCAGGGGCGTCTTTCCTCTCAATGGCGCAGGCAATTTCGCGCACAGGCAGGCAAAGGGCGGTGGCGGCCTTTATGGGGCCAATATCTTCCACGCTGATGAATCGCTCGAAAAACTCCTTTTGCTGCTCGTCCTCAAAGCCGATAAGAACGGGCTTTGGCTGGCGCTCCGTCTGGTGGAAGTAAATATAAAGGGAAATTTTTTCGCCCGGAATCTTGCCCGAAAGGCTTTGAGCCACCACTTCAGGCAGCAGAACCTCGTAGCCCACGCCGGAAACAAGCACAAGAATCCTGTCATCGCGCCGCCGCAGCAAGGTGCCTTCCAGATAACCTATCATAAAACAGCCAGCTCCCAAGACTCAAAAAGCAAAACCACTTTTTTTCGGGGAGGGGTTTTTAAAAAAAAGCCCCTGCCGCGCAAATAATTTTTTAAGTTTTGAAAATACCTTATCATGTTGCCCTTTTTTGTCATTTTTGGCAAGACTGTTTGAAGTATCTTACCTGTGTTACTTCTGTGCAAAAAGGAGAAAAGAATGAATTTCGAAAAGGCGCGCATTGGGGCAATGACAACGGTTATGGAATTTCTTTCCAAAAAGCCGCCCGTGTTAAAGAGGCTTCTTCGCACGGCAGCATTGGCCCCTGTGCTCAAAAGCAGGCTGCCCGTGCTGCCAAGGGCATTCATGGGCCTTACGGCCTTTGAGCTTCACACCGTTGACATGGAGAAGGGGCGCATTTCCATAGGCGGGGTGGAGGAGATAATGGCAGGCTCCAAGATAATCCACCTGCTGCACACCACCCTGGCAGAGCGCATAGGGGAGGATGAAAAGGACAAAGCCCTTTACCAGATGGGCAAGACACTTTGCCGCTGGGAGGTTTCCCAGGCCCTGGAGCATGGCCTGTGGGCGCCGCCAAGCCTTGCCCCGCTTATGATGAATGGCCAGATTCTGGAAAAGGTGCAGACCGACAAGCTCATGGCCCGTTTTTTCAGGCAGACAATGGACATGATGAGCCGCCTTATAACAGACGAGGGCGGATGGGGGCATCTGGAGTTCGATTTTTCCGGCACGCCATTAAAGGTTTTTCTGCACCATTCCCAGGAGGCCCGCTGGCTGGGCAAGTCCGAAAAGCCTGTTTGCAGCTTCTATGCAGGCATAGTGGCCGGGTATGCAAGCACCATTTCCGGCCAGGACTTTGAGTGCAGGGAAGTCTCCTGTGCGGCAACGGGTGCGGACTTTTGCACCTTTGAGCTTGAAAAGGCTAATTCGTGAAAGTTGACACAGGCCTCTTGCAAGAAAAAA
>JASEHB010000444.1 GCA_030018745.1 Desulfatibacillaceae bacterium
CAAAAGGAAAACACTCCATAGGCAATAATAGATTATGAAGGCGCAGATAAGCCGGCAGCGCCGCAAGGCGCTTGTCGGCTTTGACTTACTTTGCGCCCCAACAAAAACAACGGAGCAGACAAAAAAAATGAGCAAAACTTACGACATTGCGCTTATTCCCGGAGATGGCACAGGCCCGGAGGTGGTCAACGAGGCGGTGAAGGTCCTGGATGCAGCAGCCCAAAGGGCTGGCATTGGCCTTGAATATACTCATTATCCCCTGGGGGGCGAGCATTACAAGGCCACGGGCGAAATTCTGCACCCCCAGACCATTGAAAAAATAAAGGGTCATGACGCCATTCTGCTTGGAGCAATCGGGCACCCGGACATAACTCCGGGCATACTGGAAAAGGGCCTTTTGTTAAACCTGCGCTTTGCGCTTGATCAATACATAAACCTGCGGCCCGTTAAACTCTATGAGGGCGTTTATACCCCCATAAAGGAAAAAGGCCCAAAAGAGATTGACTTTGTGGTGGTGCGGGAAAACACGGAAGGCCTTTATGCCGGGGCTGGCGGTGTTCTTAAAAAAGGCACGCCAGATGAGGTGGCCATTCAGGAGTCCATAAACACCCGCAAGGGGGTTGAGCGCTGCATCCGCTTTGCCTTTGAAGTCTGCCGCAAGCGAAACGGCAAAAAAACCGTGACCCTGTGCGGCAAGACAAATGTGCTTACCTATGCCTTTGATCTTTGGGAAAGGGCTTTTTACCAGGTGGCAGCCGAGTATCCGGAAATCAAGACCGATTACGCCCATGTTGATGCAACCTGCATGTGGATGGTCAAAAACCCGGAATGGTTTGATGTCATTGTTACAGACAATATGTTCGGCGACATAATAACCGATCTGGGCGCAATGATTCAGGGCGGAATGGGCATTGCCGCAGGGGGCAACATTAACCCTGAAGGTGTGTCAATGTTCGAGCCAATCGGCGGCTCGGCCCCCAAATACACGGGCCAGGGCGTAATAAACCCCCTTGCCGCCATCTGCGCTGGCCAGCTCATGCTGGAAAGCCTTGGGGAGGATACGGCAGCCGGGTTTATTGAAAAGGCCGTGATGAAGGCCGTAAAGGACGACATAAAAGACCTTGCTGCAGGCAAAATGGGTTTTTCCACAAGCCAGGTGGGGGATCTTGTTGCCCGCTATGCAAAGGCGTTATAGCAGGTTTTTTTGCAACGCAGATAAAAACACAAAGAGGCAATTTCAAGCCAAAAGGAGCAATGCCATGAAACGCTTTACAGTGGCCGTTGCCGGGGCAACCGGCGCGGTGGGAACGCAGATGATAAAATGCCTTGAGGAGCGCCGCTTCCCCGTGAAGGATATCCGCCTTCTTGCCTCGGAGCGCTCAAAAGGAAGAACCCTTACCTTCGAGCATGTACAGGTTCCAGTTCAGGTCATGGACGAACACTCCTTTGACGGCGTTGACATAGCCATTTTTTCGGCAGGAGGGGGCACCAGCCTCAAGTTTTCGCCCATTGCAGCAAAGGCCGGGGCTGTTGTGGTGGATAACTCCAGCGCGTGGCGCATGGATCCGGAAGTTCCTCTGGTGGTGCCGGAAGTAAACCCGGACGCAGTGGCCGGCTACACAAAAAAGGGCATAATCGCCAACCCCAACTGCTCCACAATACAGATGGTTGTAGCTCTCTGGCCCATCCACAAGGTTGCGCGCATCAAGCGCATTGTGGTTTCAACCTATCAGGCGGTCAGCGGCACGGGCAAAAAAGCGGTGGATGAGCTTGACGAGCAGGTGCGGGCCATGGTCAACCATATGCCTGTCAAGAACAAGGTTTACCCTTACCAGATAGCCTTCAACTGCCTGCCCCACATCGACAGTTTTCTGGAAAACGGCTACACCAAGGAAGAAATGAAGATGCTAAACGAAACCCGCAAAATATTCGGAGACAATTCCGTGGGCGTCACGGCCACCACGGTGCGGGTTCCGGTTTTCTACAGCCACAGCGAGTCAGTCAACATTGAAACCGAAAAGAAAATCACCGTAAAAGAGGTGCGCGAGCTTCTTGCAAATGCTCCAGGCGTGAAGCTGGCGGATGACCCGTCTGCCAACCGCTACCCCATGCCCATAGATGCCGCAGGCCAGGATGATACCCTGGTGGGCCGCATCCGGGAGGACGAGTCAATTTCAAACGGAATAAATCTCTGGATTGTTGCAGATAACATACGCAAGGGCGCAGCCACCAATGCCGTTCAGATTGCAGAGGTTCTGGCTGAAAAGTATCTGTGATTTGACAAGTTGGGAAAGACAACCAATCATGCCTGATTCAATACCCATGACACCACAAGGGCACGAGGCCCTTTCGGTCGAGTTAAGGCGTCTTAAGACCGTGGAAAGGCCCGACAACATCCGCGCCATTGAGGAAGCAAGAGCACATGGCGACCTTTCCGAAAATGCGGAGTACCACGCTGCCAAGGAAAGGCAGGGAATGCTTGACGCCCGCATACGGGATTTGGAGTACAAGCTTGGGGCAGCCCAGATAATAGACCCCAAAAATGCCCCGCGCGACAGGGTGGTTTTCGGCGTCACGGTTCTTTTGGAAAACCTGGACACCGAAGAGGAGGTCACCTACCAGATTCTGGGGCCTGAAGAGTCTGATGTGAAAAACGGGAAAATATCCGTCACATCTCCTTTGGGCAAGGCGCTTCTTGGCAAAAAGCCCGATGACGATGTGGTCGTGCAGACTCCGTCTGGCCTCAAGCGATTTTGCGTTGTTGAGATTCTTTGAAACTTTGGATGTTTTTTCCTGCAAGGGGCCTTTGCTTAAGCTTGGGCAGGGGAATGCAAAGCAGGCTTTGAGGCAAGAAAAAAGTC
>JASEHB010000445.1 GCA_030018745.1 Desulfatibacillaceae bacterium
GCCGTCCTGAAGCTCGAAAACATCCACAGGACAAACATCAACGCATTCTTCGCAGCCAGTGCACTTGTCAGCATCCACAGTAGGATTGAAAGCCATGAAACGATTCCTCCTTTAAGTTTGAAATAAGTCCGGGCTCCTCCCGGCGTGACGACTCTAAAAATTTGGTTGCCAACCAAAACTCCGGCAGGGTCATATTATAGTCCCACCCTTTAGCATCAAGGTTGGTTATACCAATCAGACCGGCGAGTCAAGCATTCGGCTGGCAGGCTCAAAAAAAATTATTGGCCTATTAACTGCCAATAAATAAACAGGTTATGCAGCCAGGCGCAGAAAAGGCCAAAAAAAATCTTCAAGGCCAAAAGCGCATGGCAACAAGAATGAAGTTTTTTTCCTCAAAAAGTTCGGGTTGCAGGCCAAAGGCGGCTGATGCCGATTTTTGGGGAGCAAGCCATATTGCAAGCTCCCGCAGTGGGCCGGGGGCCGGGTTGTCAAGGGCTTTGTCCAAACTTTGGGCGGCATCCTGCGCCGTAATCCGCCCCTGTGCCAAAGAAGCCAGTATTTCCTCCAGGGGCCTTTGCCAGCGCTCAAGAGTGGCTTTGTTCATGCCCTCTTCCGGCGGATAAGGCGCCTTCCAGACAAGGACGGCCTCCAGGGCCTTTTCGGCAAGATGCTCTGCTGCTGCCATGCTTGTGGTGGCAAGCACTTCCGGTCTGTTTTGGGCATGGGCAAGAAGCAGGCCCCAGGCGCTCAACCGGCGCGAAATAAGGCTGTCCGCCGCCTCGGCAGGCACGGCAAGGGGTCCCTGGTCCTGCTTCAAAGGCGCAGCATCCGCCTTTCCGGTAATGGCCCGCGTCATGGCCTTCTGCTTTGCAGCCACCCTGGTCATTGATGCGGCAATTTCCCATTGCCGGGCGTCCATACCCTCTATAAGGTGCAAAAAAACCTGGGCCTGAACAATCTGGTCCTGGCCTGCATCCTTCAATTCCTGTTGATTATGGCTGCGTATGGCATCCCGCAGAACGGAGGGCAGGGTATCATCGTAAAGGGGCGGGCGGCTGCCCTGGGCTGCAAGCCACTGGGAGTCGGTCTCCGGAAAGGCCGCCCCCCACTGGTTCATGCGGGAAAGCATTCCGGAAAGATCCTCCGGGGACTTTCCCAAGGATGCAAGGGGAGTCTCAAGCCTCAACGCCCCCTCCTTTTCCAGGGCCTCCAGACCTTTAGGAACATCAAGGGCCGAAGGCCGGTAGAGCACAAAAGGCCCCAGCAGGGCGCGGACAAATCTTGCGGCATCCCCCGGCAGGTATGTGAATGGAAAAAAGACTGTTTCCATCTGTAAAAAGGGCTTCCTTTCCATAACACCCTGCATTTGGTGGCAGGGAATTATTTTTTTACCGGTTCATCCCGTATTGTTGCGCCAAGGGCCACAAGCTCTGCCCGCAACCTGTCGGCAAGGTCAAAATCCCCGTTCTCTCTGGCCTTTTCGCGTTGGGCCAAAAGCTTTTGAATCTTTGGGTCATCTGTCTCCTGCTTGCCGGAAAGATCCAGCAGGCCCAGCACTTTGTCAACAGCCTCAAGAGCCTGGAGGATTTTTTTGCACCCTTCTTCATCCAGGGCCTTTTGGGCGAGAAGGGGGTTTATGACCTTTATGCTGCCGAAAAGAGCGGCCAGGGCCTGATTTGCCGAAAGATCGTCATCCATTGCCCTGGAAAAGCCGGAGCGGATGTCATAGACAAACTGGTCTGTGTCCTTGTGGGAAGCGCCGTTGGAAAGCTCTTTTAACCCCTGTACAAAGCGGTCAAGCCTTGCAATGGCCGCCCTTGCGTTTTCCAGATGTTTGGGCGAGCAGGCCAGCGGCCTGCGGTAATGGGTGGACACAAGCCAGTAGCGGATTTCCCTTGCTGTCCAGCCCTGCTCCAGAAGATCGGGCAGGGTAAGGCGAGGCCCGCCCTGGCCCCCTGCCATTTTGTCGTCCAGGTAAACCGCCTCGCAGTCCACCCAGAAGCGGGCAAGGGGCTTGCCGGTGGCGGCCAGGGCAATGGCGTTTTCGTTTTCATGGTGCGGAAAGGCAAGATGACGGCTGCCCACATGAATGTCAAAATTCTCTCCCAGGGTTTCCAGGGCCATTGCCGCTCCCTGCAAATGCCAGGAGGGCCGGGCGTTACCCCAGGGGGTTTTCACAAAAAGACCCCTTTTGAGATCCGCCATTCGGGTGCGCTTGAAAAGGGTGAAATCCCTTGGATTGTCCTTTTCGTACTCATCCAGGTCAACCGTGGCCCCAAGGCGCATCTTGTCCAGATTCACCCCTGAAAGCTGGCCGTAGGAATTCAGGCGGGATATGTCAAAATACAAAGAGCGCAGTTTTTCGTAGGCAACACCCTTTTCCTGAAGGGTTTTTGCAATGCGGCTCATGGCCTCGATATTCTCTGTGGTGCGAGGATAAGCGCTTGCCGGAGCAAGGGAGAGCAGCCGACAATCCTCGTGAAACTCCTTTATGCGCTCCTGGCAGAAAGCCGCGTGCTCCATCTGCGCTTCCTGTGAGCCTGCAATGGTCTTGTCGTCAAGGTCTGTTATGGGCACAATTTGGCTGACTTTTGCATCCTTTTCAGCCAGATAGCGGCACAGGATATCCGCCAGCACAAGCCTGCGACACTCGGAAAGGCTCATGCGGTCGTGGGCCGTGGGACCAACCGTGTAAACACCCGCCTTGCCGGGCTGGGCAGGCTCAAAAGGCTCCTTTTTGCGGGTGCGAGGGTTGAACAGGCTCATGTCAACCTTGCGGCGCACAGTGAAAAGGGCTGTGGAAAGGTAGCGCTCCCCGCTGTCGGGCAGCAGCACCACCACTGTGCCGCTTT
>JASEHB010000446.1:0-2044 GCA_030018745.1 Desulfatibacillaceae bacterium
CCGGCGGCGGCAGCCGCCGGGCAGGGCTTTTTTCTCAAAAAAAAGCCCTCGATGAGCCTCCCCGGCGCACCGCCTGCAAGCTACTTTTCCAGGGTCCAGCTCTTTCCCGGCTCAAGGATGATGACCCGGCCGTCAAGGGCCTTTTCTGAAGCGATCTGCCGCAGAAGCGCCACCGGCTCGGCCAAAGGCTCCAAAGAGAGCTTAAATGCCCCCCAGTGGATTGGAATCAGAAAATCCGCACCCAAATCCCCAAAAGCTCTAACAGCCTGCTCCGGCCCCATGTGGCTTGCAAACATGAGCCAGCGGGGGCGATAGGCCCCTATGGGCAACAACGCCAAATCAAGGTCAAAACGAGAGCCAATTTCTGCAAAGCCGTCAAAATAGGCTGTATCCCCGGCAAAATAGGCAGCCAGATCGTTTTTTTCCACCACAAAGCCAGCAGCAGGCCGCAAAAGGCTGTCCGCCAGGTATCGCCCGCCAAAATGCCGGGCAGGCACAGCGGTTATCCTAACGCCGTCAAGCTCAATGCTGCTCCACAAGGCAAGCTCAATTATCCTGCGGCCGGATAGCCCCCAAACCCCAAGGGCCGCGCGCGGCGGGGTGATTATGGGCACATATCTGTCAAGCTGCATAAGGGTTTTTACATCCAGGTGGTCGTAATGGGCGTGGGAAACCAGAACCGCGCTTATGGGCGGCAGGGAGTCAACGCTCATGCCCGGCGGGCTTATTCGGGCGCGGGCTGGTATGGAGCTTCCCAGAACCGGGTCTGTAAGAAAAAAGCTGCCGCCAACCTCAATAAGGGTTGTGGAATGGCCCACAAATGTCGCGCCCAGCAAGTTCATGGCATTTGGCCTTAAAATAAGCCTCTCATATTGACCCGCACTTCATATTGACCCGGCTTGGCTCATCCCTTATTGTTGCAGTATCAAGACCTGCGGGCAAGCCTGCCCGTGCCTGAAAATACCCTTTCTGGCGGCAGGGTCAACCCGTAAAGATTTGCCCCAGGCCGGTTGCAGCCCTTTTGGGCTGTTGATACGAATTTTAACAAGGCTTGCCTGCCTTAATTTTTATAAGGATTCAAAAATGCTGGATCAGTTTGACGAGTGGAAATTCCTTGCCGGGCTTGGAATCTTTTTGTTTGGAATGTTCATGATGGAGGAATCCATCAGGCTGCTGGCAGGCCGCTCGTTCAAAACCATGATACGCAGATACACGGGCACGCGCATAAAGGGCCTGGTTTCAGGCATTGTGAGCACTGCAATTCTGCAAAGCAGCTCGGCTGTATCGCTCATGGTGCTTGCCTTTGTGGGCGCGGGGCTTATGAGCCTTGTAAACGCCATAGCTGTAATCATAGGCGCAAAGGTTGGCACCACCTTCACGGCATGGATAGTTGCGGTATTGGGCTTCAAATTCAAGATTGATGCCTTTGCCCAGCCCCTTATCGGCATTGGCGGGCTTGGGCTTATCTTCCTTTCCAAGTCCGAGCGCTATGTGAATGTAAGCAAGCTGCTTGCGGCATTCGGCTTTCTTTTTCTGGGCCTGGATTTCATGAAAACCAGCGTGGAGGGCCTTGCCGCATCCATAGACCTTTCCGCCCTCCCCTCCCTTGGCCTCTGGGTCTATGTGATTGCGGGAATTGTGCTAACCGCCATCATGCAGTCAAGCTCGGCCACCATTGCTGTAATACTCACCACAATTTTTTCGGGCATAATAGATTTCAACCAGGGCGCAGCAATGGTCATAGGCGCAAATGTGGGAACAACAGTTACCATAATAATTGCCTCCATCGGCGGCATACCTGCAAAAAAGCAGGTGGCTTTAAGCTCCCTTGTCTTTACTGTGGGAACCGCCATTGTTGCGCTTATTTTGCTGCCGGTCCTTTTCTGGATTGTAAAAGACCTTTTCGGCCTGGCCGGTAACCCGGTTCTTGGAATTGCCGCATTCCACACCCTGTTCAATCTCATGGGTGCGGTGATTTTTCTGCCTGCCCTGCCGCTCATGGCCCGTTTTTTGAAGCGCCTTTTTCCGGAAAAGCTCATGGTGC
>JASEHB010000446.1:2054-2838 GCA_030018745.1 Desulfatibacillaceae bacterium
TGCTCACCCGCCACATTGTCAACACCACGCCAAAGGTGCCGGAAGCCGCCATAGCAGCCCTTCGGCGAGAAATCTGGCATCAGCTTGAACTGACCCTTGAATACATTGCCGCAAAGTACAAGCTTGTCCCCAAAAAAAGGCAGCGGGAGCAGGAGCATCAGAACAGCGGCCAGATTTTGGGATACTCGGTAAGCTACGGCGATCTGGACTTTCTTCATGCCGAGATATTTTCATTCTATGCAAAAATTCAGGAGCAGAACCTTGACGAGGCGGAAGCAAGGCAGCTTGAGGCCATAATGAGATCAAGCCGCAGCATAATGAATGCCACCAAGAATTTTTATGACCTGCTCCAGGAGATTGAAGACATAGGAAATGACGACAACCCCTTTATGATAAAGGCTTACAATGGTTTCAAGGAAAGGCTTGCGGACTTGAAAACCCTTGTGGAAAAAACCGCCAAAAACCATGAGGACCCGGCCCTTGCAGAGGTGCTGGAGCAGTTTTTCGCCCGCGTGGAGGACGCTGACAAGGCCTTCATAAGCGCCTGCTCAAAGGCTGTTGCCCAGGGCAGAATAAGGGAGCAGGAGGTTACAAGGCTTTTGATGGCAAACCGCTTTTTCACCCAGTCAAACCGTATGCTTGTGTTCAGTATGCAGGGCATTGACAAGGCTTACAAGCAGGCCCTTGCCAGCCATTCGGGCAAGGCATAGCCCGGCAGGTTGGGTGGTTCTTGCGCGTAGGTAGGTTGGGTGGTTCTTGCGTGTAGCGCAAGGTTCACCCAACA
>JASEHB010000447.1 GCA_030018745.1 Desulfatibacillaceae bacterium
AATTTCGCGAACAGATCACCGACCCCGGCCCGATTCACCTGGATCTGACCGACACATGGCCTGTTGAGGTGGACCGGGGCCAGTTCGAGCAGGTTCTTTTAAACCTTTTCGTAAATGCATGGCAGGCAATGGATAACGGCGGAGAGATTATAATATCCTCCAAAAACCTTCATTTGACAAAAGATTTTGCACAGGCCAACGGGCTTTTTTGCGGCCCCTTTGTACAGATTTGCGTGCAGGATACTGGCTGCGGAATGGATGAAGAGACCCTGGACAAGGTGTTCGACCCCTTTTTCACCACAAAGGCCAAAACCCGCGGCACAGGGCTGGGCCTGGCTTCAGCCTATGGTATTGTTAAAAATCACGGCGGGGTTATAACCGTGGAAAGCAAGCTGGCGGAAGGCTCCCTGTTCTGCATCTACCTGCCTGCCACAGACAAGCCTGTTGACCAGCACACAGTTATAAATGGCGATATTATTTACGGGCAGGGAACTGTTCTGGTTGTGGATGACGAAACTGCTGTGCTAAAGACCCAGAGCGAGCTGATACAAAGCCTGGGATACGAGGTGATAGCCGCAAACAGCGGCCAGGAGGCAATTGAGATTTACAAAGAGAAAAAGGGTGCAATCGATCTTGTTGTACTGGACATGATAATGGCTGAAATGACAGGCAGCACGGTTTTTGATCATATAAAAGAAATAAATCCCCAGGCAAAAGTCCTGCTTTGCAGCGGGTACAGCATAGACGGCCAGGCCGCCCAAATCATGGAAAAGGGCTGTGACGGCTTTTTGCAGAAGCCCTTTGGAGTGGCAGCCCTTTCACAAAAAATCCATGAAATACTGGCAAAAAAAGATTGATTGTTTTCTTTAAAGATTTCCGGGCGGCAAAGGTCCCGGCAAAAAAATATTGGAATGGGAAGGAGTGTTGGCCATGGCAAAACCCCAAGATATGTACCAGTGCCAGACAGTGAACTGCGGCTGTATTTACGACCCTGAACGGGGGGACCGCAGGGGCAAGGTTCCCAAGGGAACCCTCTTTGATGACCTGCACGAAAACTGGTGCTGCCCGGTTTGCGGGGCAAGCAAAAAGGCATTCAAGCCTTTAGCCGGTGAAGGCTCGGTTGTGGAAAGTCAGAAATAAAAAAACTTCGCCTTTTGGCTGAAAAAAAAGCAGGCGGCTCCTTGGCCGTTTAACGGAAAAGGAAGCCGTGCAAATTGTTACAACTGCAAAAGCAGGAGACTGCCATGCTTTTGAAAGTGAACCCGGAAAACCCGCAGATCCGCCACATAGAGCGCATTGCGGACATACTTTCCCAGGGCGGGATAATTGCCTATCCAACAGACACATTTTATGGAATAGGCTGCGACATACTCAACAAAAAAGCCATTCAAAGGGTGTACCAGCTCAAGCAGCGCAAGCCCTTGCAGCCTTTTTCATTCATCTGTGCGGATTTGAAGAACATATCCGAGTATGCCAAGGTTACAAACTACCAGTACAAGATGCTAAACCGCCTGCTGCCCGGCCCTTACACCTTTATTCTGGAAGGCTCCAGGCAGGTGCCCAAAATCATGCTGACCAAAAGGAAAACCGCAGGAATAAGGGTGCCGGATTCCGCCATTCCCATATGCCTTGTGCAAGCTTTGGGAAACCCCATAATCAGCACCACAGCCACCACGCCGGACGGCAAGCACGACTTTCTGGACCCCTCCCTTCTGCTGGATTACTACAAGGGCCAGATAGACTGTGTTATTGACGGCGGGCCGGTGCCTGGCAAACCCTCATCGGTTATTTCTCTCATCAACGATACCCCGGAGGTCATCCGGGCCGGGCTGGGGGATACAAGCCTGTTTGAGTAGGCAAATTGCAGGGGATTTTTTGGGGAGGAGGATTGCGCCGCAAAAAGCAGGCGGGTTTATAAAGGCAAAAGCCAAAACCAGCAGGTTCAGTCCATGTTCCAAAGAAAGGCAAAGCCGGTTGCTGTGCGCTGATGCAGGCTGCGGGTCATTTCAGAGGAGAGTGCAATAAGCTCCTCTAAAAGCGAGAAGCCTTTTTTGCGGGCAGGCTGAACGGCAATCGGCCCTTCAATGCCGCCAAGCTCGGCTGCCCATTCCAGTGCATCGCGCAGGTTGCCGATTTTATCAACCAGGCCAAGTTCCAAAGCCTGGCTGCCGGTGAATATGCGCCCGTCTGCAAGCTCCTCAACAGCCGCAATCTCCATCTGCCTGCCGAGAGCCACATCCCCCACAAACTGGCGATAGAGGTCCATCACAGCTTCCTCAAAAAGCTCACGCTCCGTTTCCGTAATGTCCCGAAAGGGTGAACCCATATCCTTGTAGCGGCCCGACTTTATGACTATGGGCTTTAACCCCACCTTGTCAAAAAGGCCCTCAATGTTGGTGTAGCTCAAAATAACGCCTATGGAGCCGGTAATGGTGCCTGGATTTGCCATTATGCCCGTTGCGGGCGCACTGACATAATAGCCGCCGGAAGCAGCCATTGAGCCAAGGGAGGCAACCACCGGTTTTTTTGCCGCGGTTTTCTGCACCTGGCTGAAAATTTCCTGGGATGGGCCTATTGACCCCCCAGGCGAATCCACCCGCAACAGAACAGCCTTTATGTCCGGGCTTTCAGCAAAGCGCTCAAGGCTGTTGACAACAAAGGTGGAATCGGAAATGACCCCGCTGATTTCTATAAGACCCACGCGGGGGCCAAACACAAGCCGCTCCGAATCGCTTACGGCAAAGGCTGTTAGGGAAATGGCCACAAGGCCCAGGCAGGCAAGCCCGGCCAGAACAATGAGGGTGAAAAGGTAGGGGTGTCTTCTGGCGAACATAGAG
>JASEHB010000448.1 GCA_030018745.1 Desulfatibacillaceae bacterium
CTCACAAAGCGCCTGTGGCTGTCAAAGGCAAGCTCCGGAAGCTCATCAGGTGCAAAAAAAGCTGCTTGGTCTGCATCATCTCCAGGGCGAAGTTCGCCGGAAAAACTCCTTACAATATAACCCATGAGAAGCACGCTGGCATAGAGGTCGCTTCTGCTGACCGTGACGCCCATGAAATCGTGAATTTTCCCGGCAAGGCCCGTTTCCTCTGCAAGCTCCCGCAGGGCGCATTCTTCGGGGGACTCCCCAAGTTCCATGAAGCCGCCGGGCAGGCACCAAAGGCCTTTTTTTGGCTCCACGCTGCGCCGTACCAGAAGAATTTCCCCTTTGTCATCAACCACCACAAGGGCCGAAGCAGGCACGGGATTCTCGTAAAGTGGCGTATTGCATGGCTTGCAGAAAAGCCTGTCCCTGCCTTCTACAAAGCTGCGCACAAGGGGCTTGCCGCAAAAATGGCAGAACTGTTTTTCCCTCATAAACCTCAAAGCTTTTTAAAAGCCCTTTTGCAGACAAAGGCTGCCGGGCCTCATATAGTCGTCATCTATCCGTTATATAGTCTTCATCTAGTCGTCAAAATTGCCTTTCGGACCTTTGTCTGAAGCAAAAGCTTTTGCCTTTTCGCGGATTTTTTCCTCTGTCCAGTCTTTCGGGTCCTCAATGCGGCCTGCCTTTGGCCCCAAATCGTGGGAATTGGCGGCCAGGAGAATCTCCAGGGCCAGGGGCGCGGTGTCCGTGGCGTTGAAGACATTTGTCAACAGGTTATAGACAAAGTCCTCCACGCCTGCTGCCATGCGCTCACGGATGGCTTTTGGCTGGCCCAGAATCTTGTTCTCAAAGGGCAGGTTGAGCTTTTTGAAGTCTCCTGCCTTCCAGCCTTTTTCTACCGCAAAATCGAGCATTTTCTGCCACAGGTCCTGGCTCATGCCCTTGCCGGACTCCTTTATGAAGTTGCCGTTTTCATCAAGCTGGGCGTTGCCGTAGTCATTCACCTTCACGCCCCAGGATATCATCTGAAGGGCTGTGGCCACATTGGCCTTGGTGGTGCGGGTGTTTAAAGCTATTTCCCGCAGCCGTGCAGATGAGTTGCCGGAAGTGCCGTGCTGCGCCCCGGAAACCTTGTAGGGCGCGACTGCCTTGTGGATGCTTGCGGTCAGTTCCACCTGTATGCCTGCGCCGCTTTCCTCTATGCCGTGGGTGGTGCCGTTGTTTAAGGCTATCCAGTCGGGAAATATGTTGCGGGCATTAAGCCCCTGGATAAGGAAGAGGGCCTCTTTTTCTGTGGAAAGGCCGAATTTGCCCTTTATCTCACCAACTTCTGTCTCCAGGCCGGCCCAGGCAGGCACAAACTCGTTTAGGTTAATGCTTGCCAGAAGATTTTCATCGTCAGGCATGTGGGATGCGTCAATGGCAATGGATGTTATGCCTGATTCAAAGAGGGTGGGAATTTCCACCCTGGCAGGCTCTATGTCCTTCTGGCTCTTTATTCCGTAGTGATCTGCGTGTATGGCGACAGGCACGGTTATGCCAAGCTCGTTCATAACAGCATCCACCTGGCGGGCCATGTTCCAGTAGTTTACCGCGCAATATGCATTTGCCCCGCCTTCGGAGCGGGCGATTTCGATTATAAGCGCAGAGTTTGCCCTCTGGGCTGCTGCAAGAACCCCCCGGATTATTATATGGTTTCTGGCGTTTGCCGCCAGGGCGATGGCCTTGCCCTTTTTGAGCATGGCCCGGTCAATGACCTTGCCCGAAACAATCAGCGCTCGGCTGTTGGGAAAAAGCTTTTTTACATTGGGCGGGCGTCCGACTTCCAGGGCCTTTAAAAATTTCTCACTGTAATCGAAGTTTTTCATTTACGCCTCCCTGTATTCTATTTGCATTTTTTTATCGGAAAGCTCTTGTTGCAGACAAGCAACCTATCGGAAAAACGCAGGGCATCTGTACCGGATTTTTTTCTTCCTGCCGGACTGGCTGGCGGTCAATGGGACAGTGAAAAGATCGCATCCCATTCTTTATCACAGGACAAGGCAATGAGCAACGAGGCGCTATGCCTCCTCTTTGGGGTCCAATTCCAGGCCGGGGGGCGGCTCGGTTACAGCATCAGGAGAGCGGATATCCGCCAGAATGAGCTTTATCCTTTCCTCATCCTTTTCTGCGGCCCTTACCACGCCCCATCCCTTCTGAAACTGGAAAAGCCCGTCATAGGCAACTTCCCCATAGCTCATCATGTCAAAAACAATGCCCTTTTCCTCCAGAATTGCCTCAAGAAGCCGGGCCTCTATTTCACTTTCAAGCACAGCAATATTTTTGAAATTTGTGTCATCCATTAAAAATCCTTTCGCAGGCGGGTTTAATTTTCTACCGCTTATCATTCATATTAACACTTGGGGGGCAAAAAGCAAAATTTTGGCATGGGAAATCGTTTTTTGTATCTGCGACAAGCTCAATCAATGGATTGGTTCATGCCTCAATGCAAGGCCCGGCAATTGTTGAAGGCAAAAGCATATTCCAATAAGGACAACAGCCAAGTTTATTCTGGATTCCCGCTCAAGTGGGAATGACGGCCTGGGGTTTTTGCCTTTCGCGCTACGGCAATGACAGCCTGGGGGGATTGCCGTTTTTGCAGGGCAGGCCACGGGGAAGCTGTTTTTGTGGCTGAAATTGCGAGTTCCCCTTCAATACCAGGCATCTATAGCGGCTTTATGGCGCTGTTATTTTATTTTCAACAACAAGCGTTCGGGGCGGTTCCAGGGAAAGGAGGGCAAGGCGCGCGAGACGGGCAGGAACGAGGTGTACTTTTTGTACATCGAGTTCCTGCACGGCGAAGCGCA
>JASEHB010000449.1 GCA_030018745.1 Desulfatibacillaceae bacterium
CGGCATACAAATAGTATGCCTTCACCCCTCTATCCTTGCCAGTGCACAAATATTGGCGCGTGAATTATCCGGGCTATACCCGCCATGCAGGTTTGCGTCTGGAAAACAAAAAACCACGGCTCTAAAGAGCCGTGGTTTTTTGTTGAGGGAAAAAGCCTGGCAACACTATGCGTTAGGGGCCAAACGCATCCTCATCAGCGCAAAGACTTTGGGTCAACCCTCTTTACCGCAAGCGGGGCGCGCATAAGGGCTGTGCGCACAATGAGGGGCATTCTGCTTTTAAGGGGTCTGCTCACATCATCGCCAAAGGCTGCAAGAAGCTCATCAGGCATATACCGCAGGCGGATTCCGTGAAGAAAAGATGTAAAACCCAAAGTCAGAAAGCAGCCAGGGCAGTTTAGGGCCATATCCTTTGCGCCGATTTGCTTTGCATCGCTGTACTTGGCCCTTTGAACCGAAAGCATACTTTTGAAGATGTTCTGATTGCGGGCAAAGCTTACAGCCCCGCAGGACAGGTTGTTTTCGCCGTGGTGAGGAAGCTCGCGCAGCGTCATGCCTGCTGCTCCATAGAGCTTGCGCAGGGTTGCTGCAAATTGAGGCCCAAGCTCGCTCACATAGCAGGATTCCGATATTGCAGCCTCGCAGTTGAGCGGCTTTTTAACCGCAAGCCTGCCCGACTCCACGCGCTCCCAAAGCCATTGGTAAAGGGATACGGTTTCAAAGGGAAGGGATTTTCCGTAAACCAAAGGCATTATGCGCGAGAAAAAAGTGTAGCAACTGGCGCAATAGCAGACCATCCGTTTTATCTGCAAATCCTCAAGGCGGCTCAAGGTGGCCTTGGCGCGGTCTTCAAAAGCCTCCCACGAACCGGCCCGGTAGTGCAGCTCCCCGCAGCAAAGATCCCTTGGCCCGAATTTGGGAATATCCGCCAGCACTGTGGAATTTTCCAGATCCAGGCATGATATGCGCCCTATGCAGCCAACAAAAAGCATTTCATCGCTTTTTGCAGGCGGCGCGGACCAGGTATCCAGAATTTCCTTTTCCTGGTCATCCAGTGCAGCATACAAATCCATAAACAGGTTGGGGCCGGGCATACCATTCATCAGGTAGGGAAGAATGGCGGTGACCGGCTTTTTGCGGTTTTCCAGCACCCGCTGGAGAATAAGCTCGTGGGGCCGCAGGCCTTTTGGGCAATAGTTGTTGCAGTTAAAGCAAAGGGTGCAGCGGGAGAAAACATCCTCCACAGGCACTCCGCTGATAAGGTCGCGCACAGATGCAGAAGCCGCGCTCCTGTCCATCTGCATCACAGGGCACTGCACAAGGCAGTCTCCGCAAAGGTTGCATTTGCTCCAGTCAGAGCAGTCCATGTAAGTCATGCTGTTTTCTCCCCATTTTAAAAAAGCTGAAAACTTGGGCCCTTTGTTCAGATAGGTTCTATTGTTTCTGCATTGTGAAAAATCGGCATTTTTGCTATATTACTTATTATAAACATCAGAAACAAGAGAGTAAAACTTGACATAGCTGTCAGTCTCTGCCGGAAGTCAATTTATTTAATGGCATCATTGCTTATGCCCCTTTAACAGCGACTGTTTTGCGCTGCGGATAAAACACATGGAAATCCTGCTCAATCTTTCCCGCCATTGCATAGAAACCCAGGCCAAAAAGGTTTACGAGCAGGAGCTTGGCCGCTACTTCAAAGCCGGGCCGGAAAACAGGCCGCTTCTTGAAGAGCGCATTGGGCTGCTGAAAAACTTTCTGGAAAAGGTGGATTTTGGCGATCTGCGGTCAAGGCATCCGGCCCTGTCCGGCGGCAGCCAACAAACAGCCGCGCTTGTGGCGGATTCAGGCAAATCAGGCTTTTTGGTGAAGGTTGCCGGGCTGGACTTTACACCCCTTGAAAAAAAGGCCAGGCTTTGAACAGCAAAAACTATCCTCTGCAACCCACTCAAGAAAAGGGCAGGCGAATGAAAACTCTTGAAGACTTTCAAAAAGCAGGAAAAGAACTGTTTGCAAGGCTGCATCTTTCCACCTGGCCTGTTGCAATCCGCTACATAACTGACGAGAAGGAAATTCCCCAGGGAGCAATGCGGCCAAGCGTTTTCAACAAAAAAATGGCCCTGTGCCAGGCATTCACCCAGGCCAGGCAATGGGGATCAACTGTTGCCATGACCGCTGCTGACAATTTCTGCGTGCCGTCTTCGGCCATGCACCAGTGGGCTGGCCTCACCCAGGAGGACCTTATCCAAAGCCAGTTTCTGCAAGGCTGGCACAAAAACGAGGAGGCGGAAAGACGCCGCTTTGCAGCAGCCAATGCGCTCATTGCCAAAGGTGAAGAAAAAATGAAAGGGGCAAACGGCCTTGTGTGTGCGCCGCTTGAAAAAACCCCTGTACTGCCCCACAGCGTGCTGGTTTATTGCAACGGGGTTCAGATAACCCACATCATTCAGGCGCTTTCATACGAGCATCTTCATGTGCCGGAATCCCGCTTTGAAGGCTTTGAAGAATCCTGCGTCAAGGGCGGTCTTCTGCCTTTTGTGACCGGCATTCCCCAGGTTGTCATCCCCGGCATGGGCGACCGCTCCTTTGCAGGCATTCAGGATCATGAGCTTGCCATAGGAATGCCCGCGGATCTGGTTTTCTACACACTTGAAAATCTGTTCAAAACCGGCGGCCCCATGAACATAGGTTATCCGGCCAAAACCATGCTGGCAATGCATCTGGACGAGAATTTGACGCCGGGGTTTAAATTTCTCTGGAACAAAATCAAATGATCTGGGGCGGTCCCAGGAAAACGATGGCTGCGTTGCACTTCGTTTTGAAGCTTGGTCAT
>JASEHB010000450.1 GCA_030018745.1 Desulfatibacillaceae bacterium
CACCATGCAGAATCAACAAATAGGCGAATACAAGATACTGGGAACCCTTGGGGAGGGCGGATTTGGCCTTGTTCACAAGGCCGTATCATCTACAACAGGCACCCAGGTCGCCATTAAGGTTTTGCACAGGGAAAGCCTTGGCAATGAAAAGGTTGTCAAAAAGTTTTTCCACGAAGCCATGATTCTGGCCCGCCTTGATCACCCCAACATAACAAGGCTGTATGAGTTTTTCCCTGATGGCAATGCCTATGCCATTGTCATGGAGTTCATTGAGGGCACAACCCTCAAGGACATGATTGTAAACCATGATGGCCCCATCCCCTATGAAAAGGCCTTGAACATATGCCTGCAGATACTTGCCGCATTTGAGTACGCCCATGAAAACGGCATCATCCACCGGGATATAAAGCCCGGCAACATAATGATCGACAAAAACGGCGTGGTCAAAATCATGGATTTTGGCATCGCCAAGTTTTCCAGTGCAGCCAGCGCGGAAACAAGAACCACCTGGAAGTGGGGAGCGCCCCACTACATGGCGCCCGAACGCTTTCAGGAAGACGGGGCAATGGATGTGCGCTCGGACATCTATTCCCTGGGCATTGTCTTCTACGAGGCATTCACAGGGCGCAAGCCCTTTGATTCATCCGACACCATAAGGGTCATTTTCTGCCACCTCAATGAGCCGCCCATAGACCCATCAACCCTTTTGGAAAATCTGCCGCCCCATATAAGCGCTGCAATTCTAAAAGCCCTGGAAAAGGAGCCGGACAATCGCTTTTCATCCTGCGCCGAGTTTGCCAGCGCCCTTTCGGAAGATGGAGGCAAAAAAAAGGGCAGCCCCAGGCGTGCAAAACCAGATGACAGCACCCTGATATTGGATGAAACTCCCATTAAAAAGGCCCGCGAAAAAAAAGCGGCCAAAACAGCTCAACCAGAGCATAAACAGGCGGTAAAACAACGCAAAAAACTACCCCTGCGCTATATTATCGGGCTTGGCATCCTTGGATCTCTTCTTCTTCTGGCGCCTTTTGTGGCTGATGACATACTTGTTTTTTTACGCCCGGCGCCTGGCGATATGCAGCCCGGCACCTTTAAAAACCCGCTTGGATTCAAAGAGCTTGTTCACCCGGCTGACAAAAGGATGATGGTTGAGATTCCTGCGGGCGAATTCACCATGGGATCGGATTCCTTTGAAACTGAAAAGCCGGTGCAGAGGATTTTGCTTGCCAACTATTTTATTGACAAACTGCCTGTAACAAATGCTGATTTTGATCGCTTTGTTGAAGAGACGGACTATATTACCCAGGCCCAGGAGCGAGGTTTTGGCTGGGTGCGGGAAGGCATGGAATGGAAGGAAGCCCCAGGCGCCTATTGGCGGATGCCTGACGGCGTGAACACACTTAAAGAAGAGCAGATGAATTTGCCGGTTGTGCAGGTAAGCCACAAGGATGCCCAGGCCTACTGCCGCTGGGCCGGTAAGGAACTTCCTTCCGAAGCCCAGTGGGAAAAGGCGGCCAGGGGGCCTGATGGCAGGATTTACCCCTGGGGCAACAGCCTGCCCACAATGGAGCTGGCCCATTTCGGCCTGCCCCTTTCCTTGCTGCCCTTGCCGGTAGGAAATGCCGGACCTGCATCCCAGAGCTATTACGGCGTCAGGGACATGGCCGGAAATGTGTACCAATGGACAAAGGACTGGTATGCGCCCATCGTGAGGAATTACCAAAACCCCACAGGGCCGGAAACTGGCAGTGAAAAGGTGGTAAAGGGCGGAGCCTTTGTGGAAGGCCCCTTGAGCCTGCGCTCATCCCACAGGGATCGCTATCCGCCGGATTTTTCCTCAAACCTGTTCGGGCTGCGCTGTGTATGTGATACCGTACCGTTGCATACAGCGGCAAATCCCTGATGCAGCATGTTCCTTTTTTGACAACGAGGCAAAAAATCATTATTTTATGGCAATTTTTTCCACTTGATAACAGGAGCAGTCATGAAACGCTTTCCTCAAAAAAGAGTTTTCATAACCGGAGCAGGCAGCGGTTTTGGACGGGCGCTTGCCCTGGAATTTGCCGCAAAGGGCTGGCGCATAGGAGTAAGCGACATTGATGAAGACCGCGCCAAAGAAACCCTGGAACTGGTGAAGAAGGCAGGCGGAGACGGGATAGTAATCCTTTGCGATGTCACCAAAATTGGGGACCTGGAAAAAGCCGCCCAAACCATAGAGAAGGCATGGGGCGGGGTGGATGTGGTGGTCAACAACGCCGGGGTGGCCGGAGCCGGCTACATCGAAAAAATCCCCGAAACCCAGTGGGACTGGATTTTGGATCTCAATCTTAAAAGCGTCATCTACGGATGCCGTGTTTTTGTACCCATGCTGGAAAAGCAGGGAGGCGGCCACATCATCAACATGGCAAGCAGCGCAGGCATTGCATCCTTGCCGGAAATGAGCTGCTACAATGTTACAAAGGCGGCGGTTATCTCCCTTTCCGAAACCTTGAGAATTGAGCTTGGCCCCAAAAACATAGGTGTTACCGTTGTGGCCCCAACCTTTTTCAAGTCAAATCTCATGGAAAAGTTTCAGTCCCCGGATGAGCGCCAGAAAAACATGGCCAACACCTTTTTTGCCCGCTCCGGCGTAACTGCAAAAGATGTTGCGGCCCATGCCCTAAAGTGCATGGAAAAGGACAGGCTTTACGCCATCTGCCAGATTGACGGAAAGTTTGTCTGGCGCATGAAACGGCTTTTTCCGGAGCTTTACTTCAACACAATCCGGTTCTTTTACAAAAACAGGCTTTTTGATCGCATAATGGGAAACTAGGCGGCCCTTTTTCCCA
>JASEHB010000451.1 GCA_030018745.1 Desulfatibacillaceae bacterium
AAATTTAATAATTCATCTGCCAATCCATTGGGGTTAGATAGATGCTGCTGCCAATAATTAACTAGCAAATCAAAAATATCAGACCCTCTTATTTCGATATTCAATGCATTTGAAATGCTGATTTCAAAACTTCCGCCACCGAAAAATGGAGAAACAAGATGTTTAATAGGTTTTGATGGAAGTAATTCTGTTATGATACCAACGGCAAGAGATTTTCCTCCAGCATATCTAAGTGGGGAGGCTGTTGCTCTTTTGTATTTTATTTGTGCTGGAGTGCTTGATGGGGATATAAGGCTTTTTAAAAAAAATTCTTTTTTCTCCGCATAAGAGGGCTGAAGCTTAATCTTTGTTGCCATTTCAAGCCGTCCTTGTCGTTGCTTGCTACGCCCATACCCAAGAATGGAGTCAAGAGCTAAATCCATTTTGTCTAAATTCATGCTGTACCTCGTGAGAAATTGGATTCAGTTAAATGAGTTCCACTTTTCATAAATAGCAACGCATCACAATGTGTTTAATCGTGCTGGCGCGCACCTTAAAATCGTTGAGCCTAAAAATATGTCCACACGCTTTACAGATGCTTGCTGCTGACTTATATATCTGGACGGTCACTTTTATATGCTTCCTTTAGGCGCTGCAACATAAACCAAGCTGTTTTCTGTGTGACGCCAATTTTCTTGGAAAGCTGCACCGAAGAAACACCCTTGTGCGATGTTGCTATCAGATGGATGGCATACAGCCACTTGTCCAATGTCACATGCGAACGCTCAAAGATGGTACCAGTGCGCACTGTGAAATCGTTTTTGCAGGAAAGGCAGCGGTAGTAGCCTTCAATCCTGCGGGTACTGATTCGGTCTACACGGCCACAGTGTGGACACAATGGATGGATTTGCCAACGACGCTTTTCAATGTGCTTACGGGCAGTGCGCTCATTAGGAAACTTTGTGAAAAACTCATATTCGCTGATGCTTGTCTTTTGCATGATCAACACCTTGCTATATTTTTTAAAAATTTATCCTTTATGCGATAGGGTGTCAAGTATATAATAAAAGCCCTGATGCTCAAGGCCTCTTTGTCAGGCTTTTTCGGCAGGATTGAACCTCTTTTGGGGAGGAGGGCCTTTGTTAACAAGGCCCCCCTATGCAAAAAAAGCTGTTAATGATATGCAGCCGCCTTGCCTTAAAGCTGCTGGCGCAGCTCGCGCTTCAGCACCTTGCCTGCACCGCTCACAGGAATCAGATCTATGAATATGACCTCCCGGAGCTTCTTGTAGGCAGCCACCTGTTTGTTCACATGGTCAATAAGCTCCTGGGCGCTAACCTCCTTGCCCGCCTTTTTCTGCACAAAGGCCACGGGCTTTTCCCCGGCGGTTTCATCTGCCTTTCCCACAACAGCGCAGTTTTCCACAGCCGGATGGGTAAAAAGAACCTCTTCAATTTCCCTGGGGTAAACATTGTAGCCCTTGTAGAGGATGAGATCCTTTTTTCTATCCGTGATGTAGAAGAAGCCGTCCTCGTCCTCTTTGCCTATGTCGCCCGTGTAGAGCCATCCGTCCTTTAGCACCTGGGCTGTTGCATCGGGCTTTTTCCAGTAGCCCTTCATCACCTGGGGGCCTTTTATGCAAAGCTCGCCCTCGTTTCCGGGGGGCAAATCCTCGCCGGAGGCTGCATCCACAACTTTGAGTTCCGTGTCAAAAACCGGCAGACCCACCGAGCCGTGGCGGATGAGCTTGCGGTCCGGCGGGTTGGCGGTTGCACCCATTGTGCATTCCGTTGCGCCGTAGGCCTCGCAAACAACGCCGGAAAAGGCGTCCAGCAGCTTGTCCAGCACGGCCCCTGGCAGGGGCGCCGCACCGGAAGCGGCAAGCTTTACGCCCGAAAGGTCGTAATCGTTAAAATTGGGAAGCTGGGTTAAAGGCACATAGAGCTGGGGCGCGCCGCCAAGGCTTGTGGCCTTGTATTTGCCTATTGCCTCAATGTACTCCACAGGGTCAAAGCGCGGAAAAACAACCATTGTTGTGCCCGAACCCACCATGTTGTTCAGGTAGCCTATGGTTCCCATGGCGTGGAACCAGGGTACAACCACAAGAGCTGTCTCGCTGTCGCGGGCAAGGAGCCTGTCCTTTTTTGGGTCAACGCCCGGCGGGAAAACCACATCATAGGTGCCGTCCGGGTTTGTCGCAATCTGCCCGCCGTTGAACCAGCAGCCAAACTGTATGGAATTGACCAGAACATTTTTGTGGGTGAGCATCACCCCCTTGGAAACGCCCGTGGTGCCGCCTGTGTAGGCCAGGTGGGCAAGGTCGTTTTCAATGTCAATTTCCACCTGGGGAGCATTGGGCTGGTTGTCCCGCAAAAGATCCGTAAGCTCGATTGTGCCGGGAACCGGGAACTTGCCAAGGGGTTTCAATGGCTGGATGACCGGGTTGTAGCAGTCGGCAATGCTTGTGGTGATGATGTTTTTCACCTGGGTGTTTGGTATAACCCCTGCAATGCCCGGATACACAAGGTCCAGCGAGATTATGGTTTGCGCCTCGGAATCATTGAGCTGGTATTCCACCTCCCTGGGGGAGAGCAGGGGCGAAAGAGGCGTGAAAACAGCCCCCACCTTGAGTGCGCCGTAATAAGCAATGGCAAACTGCGGGCAGTTGGGCAGGTGTATGGCCACCTTCTGGCCCTTGGTCACGCCCAGGCCTGTCAGGGCGGCGGCAAAGCGGTCGGCAAGGTCCTTTAACTGCTCAAAGGTAAGCTCCATGCCGCCAAAAATTATGGCCAGTCGGTTTGGCACCCGCTTGGCCGCTTGATCCAGCAATTGAAAAACCGGAAGG
>JASEHB010000452.1 GCA_030018745.1 Desulfatibacillaceae bacterium
CGTTCCTGCCCAGCTCGCGCGCCTTGCTCTCCTTTCCCTGGACCCGCCCTGTACGCCGTTGCTTGAAGGGGAAAAACCTCGCTTGGCGCCTTGCTTTGCCTTTCCCTGGAACCGCCCTGTACGCCGTTGGTTGAAAAGAAAAAACTGCGGCTCCCCGAAACCGCTTTGGGCATAAGCGTAGGCGTAGGTTGGGTGGTTCTTGCGCAAAGCGCAAGGTTCACCCAACAAACTGGCTTCCCTGCACACTCCCTCATTCCTCGCTCGTGCGCCTTGCCCACGGCTCCCTGGAACCGCCCTTTACGCTGTGTAGCTGTGTAGGTTGGGCTAGCGCAGTTTACTGCGCGTAGCCCAACAACGGCCTGTGTTGCACTACCTGGGTGGCCCAGGCAATTCTTGCCGGGGTCACCCGCCCCCAAATTTTCAACCCCAAAACCGCCCATTCCCCCTTATCTTTTTCCTGTGTTTTGTGCTTGTTATGGCTTAAAGTGCTGTTACCGGCCTTTTGCTGGCTGCGGATTTGCCCGGCAGGCAACTGCTGCGGCGTTACGCATTGGTTTTGCTGCCAACAGGGCAGGCCATTTGCCTGGTCATCAAACTTCTATTGCAATGAATGCGGAAAAGATTTAAAAAAATTTTTCCTTTAAAAAAGCTTTTTAAATCCTCAACAGGCTTTTTGTGCCATGATCAGCTATATCCGTTTTATCATCCGCTACCGGCTGCTGGTTCTTGCCGTCTTTGCCGCAATCACCCTTTTCTTTGGGTGGTTCTTTGCCAAAGCCAGCCTTTCCACCTCCATCGGCGAGCTTTTCTTTGCAAACAATCCTGACTACGAAAAATATCTGGAATACAATGAGGATTTTTCCAGCGACTTTGTTGTTCTGATTGGCGTTTCGCGCCCGGATTTGACTGCCCCGGAAAATATCGCCCGCCTTGCGGCAGCCCAGAGAAACCTTGAGAGAAACCAAAATGTTACAAGGGTGGAAAGTTTTCTGACCGCCCAAAACATTTCAGGCGATGACGAGTTTCTGCTTATTGAAAGCTACCTTGACCTTTTTCTTGACGAGCCTGCCCGCCGGACCCATTTTCTTGAAGCCATAAACGCCGATCCCATGACCCGCGACTGGCTGCTTTCCCGCAAGGGCGATGCAGCGGTTGTGCTGGTGGAAACAGGCTCATCAAAGGATGCCTGGGAAGGGGGCCACAAGGTCATTGAGCAGATTCTGGCCGCCTTTGCGCAGGAGGGCTTTGCCGCAGAGGAACTTTATCAGGCAGGGTTATCCGCAATAATGGCCGCCAGCTCAAAGGAGGCCCTTTTCAGCCTGCGCTCCATTCTGCCCATCACCGCAATTTTGCTTTTTGCAATGGTCTTTATAATGTTCCGCAGGTTCTGGCCCGTTATTCTGACCATGATTATAACCGGCATGGCCGTAATCTGGACAATGGGCCTTGCTGTGATTCTTTTTGAAAATCTCAACATATTCACATCGTCCGTGCCGGGCATCATCCTCATCATATGCTTTGGCGATGTCATACACCTTTGCAGCGCATACCTCATCGAGTGCGGCAGGGGGGCCTCAAAAAAGGAGGCCATAGAGCGCATGGGCCATGAGGTGGGCGCTGCTTGCGCCTTTACCTCCATAACCACCTTTTTTGGCTTTGTGGCCATGACTTTGGTGCCTGTTCCCCTGTTTCAGCAGGGAGGGCTTCTGCTGGGCTTTGGCGTGGCGGCAGCCCTTTTCACGGCCATGACCCTTGTGCCGGTTTTTTTGAGCTTCATACCCAAGCCCAAGCCCTGGCGCAAAGGAAGCGCCTCACAAATACAGGCCTGGGTGGACAGGCGCATTGACCAGATTGCAAGGCTCACCTTTTACTGGCCAAGGGCGGTCATGGGCTTTTTTTGCATATTTTTTGTTGTCTGCCTTGTTGGCGCTTTCATGGCCAATTTCGAGACGCGCTTTTCCGAAAGATTTGGCCCAAGGCACCCCATAAGCATTGGCGTAAATTGGTTTGAGGACAACTTCCCCGGCACGACCAGCCTTTATCTTTACATTGACGCCCAAGAGGGCGACTTGCTGGACCCGGAGCTTTTTACAGCCATTCTTCAACTTCAGGAGGAGGTGGCCGCCCTGCCCACTGTGGTCCATGTGGCTTCCCTGGCCGACCTTTTTGCCACCATGACCCGCGCCATCAACCCGGCAATGGCTGACTTGTCATCAATCCCCCAGACACGCCAGGGCCTTGCCCAGCTTCTTTTGCTCTTCGAGTCTTCCGGCGGTGAAAACCTTGAAAAGCTCATCAGCCCGGATCGAAAAAGTATGCGCATAATTGTGCGCATTGAAGATGTGGGGGTGATTGAAACAACAACCGTGGGCAGGCAGATTGCCGCCCTTGCAAGCGATATGCTCGGCCTGCAAACGGACACAACCGTAACAGGCCTCAAATACCTTCTGGGAGACTGGGTGGATGAGGTCCTTGCAGGCCAGAGAAACGGCCTCATCTTTGCCCTTGTGACCATAGCCATATTCATGATTATTGCCACCCGCTCTTTTAAAATAGGGCTGTTGTCCATGTTTCCCAATGTGCTGCCCCTGCTGGCGCTTCTTGCGTGGGGCGGCTTTTTTTGGGAAGTGGTGGATACGGACACCCTGCCGGTACTCATGATAGCAATAGGCATAGGCGTTGATGACACCATCCACTTTCTTGTGCGCTTTGGCCACGAGGCCCAAAAAACCGATGACCGCTTCGAAGCTGTCCGCCAGACCCTTTCCTATGCAGGCAGGGCAATTTTCATGACCAGCATAATCCTTATTGTGGGCTTTGCTCC
>JASEHB010000453.1 GCA_030018745.1 Desulfatibacillaceae bacterium
GAAGCTCGCCGCCAAAGCCTGCCTGCCTTGCCAAAAGGGCCATGCCAGGATCTGCAAAAATAAGGGCCTGGGGTTTGACAAGGGTGGAGAGCTTTTCCACAAGCCGCAATGCAGAGGAGAGGTCATCAGGCTTTAGCAGGGAGTTCATGGCTACATAAACCCCCACTCCCCTTTCGCGGGCAAAGCCTGCCAGCCGGGCCAGTTGGGAAAGGGAAAAATTCTGGGCTTCCATGCGGGCGGAAAAGCTCTTCAAACCCAGGTAAATTGCATCCGCACCTGCTGCCAGGGCCGCAAAAAAGGCGCTCTGGTCTCCGGCAGGGGCAAGGATTTCAGGTTTTTGGGGCGACTGTTCCATATCAGAAAGAAAATTAACCCTTGTATGGGTGCAATTTCAAGGCTGTAATTATCCTGCAAGTCAAAAAGGGTGACAAATCACTCCTTGCGCGCTTTTATAACATTTTTTTTGCTTCAAGGGGCATTTGCCAAAAACAACAAGGCGGACCCGGCTTGCAGCAGCCTTTGTGGGGCCGCTGCAAACCGCTGTCCGCCTTTTTTACCAATTATCCCGGCTTGTTGGGCCGATTGCTTTTTTTACAGGGCTTGAAAAAGGCTTACATCATTCCGCCCATTCCGCCCATTCCGCCCATGCCACCCATGCCGCCGCCCATGCCGCCCATGCCGCCGCCGCCGCCTTCGCCCTTGGGTTCGGGCTTATCGGCAATCATGGCCTCGGTGGTGAGCATGAGGCCTGCAACGGAGCAGGCATTCTGCAGGGCAAGGCGTGTAACCTTTGTGGGGTCAATGACGCCTGCCTCAATGAGGTCTTCATATACATTGGTGTCTGCGTTGTAGCCAAAAGCGCCCTTGCCTTCCAGCACCTTGGCGATGACAACAGCGCCTTCCATGCCTGCGTTACCGGCAATGCGGCGAAGCGGCTCTTCAATGGCGCGGCGCACAACGCGGGCGCCCAGTTTCTCCTCGCCGGAGATGCGGGCTTTTTCCAGGGCATCCAGGCAGCGAACCAGGGCAACGCCGCCGCCGGGGACAATGCCTTCCTCAACCGCTGCGCGGGTGGCGTTCAATGCGTCTTCCACGCGGGCTTTCTTTTCCTTCATTTCGGTTTCGGTGGCAGCTCCCACATTGATGACAGCCACGCCGCCGATGAGCTTGGCCAGGCGCTCCTGGAGCTTCTCGCGGTCGTAGTCGCTGGTGGTTTCATCTATCTGGGCGCGAATCTGCTTCACGCGGCCTTCCAGGGCGCTGCGGGCGCCTGCGCCGTCAACAATGGTGGTGTTATCCTTGTCAATGGTGACGCGCTTGCATTTGCCAAGGTCAGAAAGGGTGATGTTTTCCAGCTTGATGCCAAGGTCCTCGGAAACAACCTGGCCGCCGGTGAGGATTGCGATGTCTTCGAGCATGGCCTTCCTGCGGTCGCCAAAGCCAGGAGCCTTTACCGCAGCAACCTGAAGGGTTCCGCGCAGCTTGTTGACAACGAGAGTCGCCAGGGCTTCGCCTTCCACATCCTCTGCCACGATGACCAGCGGCCTGCCCATCTTGGCTATCTGCTCAAGCAGGGGCAGAAGGTCCTTCATGGAGCTGACCTTCTTTTCGTTGATGAGGATGTAAGGCTCGTCCAAAGACACGGTCATTTTTTCCGCA
Source organism: Desulfatibacillaceae bacterium (assembly GCA_030018745.1). GTDB lineage: Bacteria > Desulfobacterota > Desulfobacteria > Desulfobacterales > Desulfatibacillaceae > JAGVAW01. The sequence goes on from JASEHB010000453.1 coordinate 1,660, forward strand.
TCGGTGACAAAGTAGGGGGAGATGTAGCCGCGGTCAAACTGCATACCCTCAACCACCTCAAGGGTGGTGTCCATGGACTTGGCCTCTTCCACGGTGATGACGCCTTCCTTGCCAACCTTGTTCATGGCCTCGGCGATGATGTTGCCGATGGTGGCGTCATTGTTGGCGGAAATGGTTCCCACCTGGGCAATTTCCTTCTGCTCCTTGGTGGGTTTGGACATTTTCTGGAGTTCCTTGATGCAGACTTCGCAGGCTTTGTCTATGCCGCGCTTGATGGCCATGGGGTTGTTGCCTGCGGCAACAAGCTTGATGCCTTCCTCGTAGATGGCGCGGGCAAGAACAGTTGCGGTGGTGGTGCCGTCACCAGCGGTGTCGGAGGTTTTGGAAGCAACTTCCTTGACCATCTGTGCGCCCATGTTCTCGAACTTGTCGGCAAGCTCGATCTCTTTGGCCACAGTCACGCCGTCCTTGGTCACGGTTGGGGAGCCCCAGGCCTTGTCCAGCAGCACATTCCTGCCCTTGGGGCCAAGGGTTACCGCCACTGCGTCCGCCAGGGTTTTCACGCCCTTAAGCATGGACTCGCGGGCCTTCATGTCGTATTTAATCTCTTTGCCAGCCATATTTTCCTGCCTCCTTGAAGCGGTTTTTGGTTGAAAAAAAATATTAGGGCCATGCGGCTTTTGACGGCCTATGGCTGTTTCCCTTATTTCTTGATGACGCCCAGGATGTCGTCTTCGCGCATGATGAGGTATTCCTCGCCGGAAATTTTTACCTCTGTGCCGGAATACTTGCCGAACAGCACCCTGTCGCCCTTTTTGACATCCACGGGAATGCGGGTTCCATCTTCCTTCATCTTGCCGGGGCCTACCGCCTCAACAACGCCTTCAGCAGGTTTTTCCTTGGCGGTTTCGGGAATGATGATTCCTCCCTTGGTCTTGCTTTCCTCCTCCACCCGTTTGACAAGAATGCGATCAGCCAATGGTGTGAGTTTCATGTTTGCCTTCCTCCTTCAATTGAATGTTGTCCCTGTTGATGTTTTTCCTCATCATTTGCACAGGCGCTTTTGCGCCCGTTCAAAAAGATAAGGAGATTAAAAACTCTTTTGTCTTCATTGGGAGACCATTTGTATCCAAAAAACCAAAAAAGAGTTTTTAG
>JASEHB010000454.1 GCA_030018745.1 Desulfatibacillaceae bacterium
TTTTCCTTGCGGGTTGCGGCCGGGTCATCGGAGGCCTTAATTTCCCTGGCGTGGATGATGTTGGCCGCGCCCTCTGCGCCCATGACTGCGATTTCCGCTGTGGGCCAGGCAAGGGCGTAGTCTGCGCCCAGATCTTTGGAGCACATGGCCAGATAGGACCCGCCGTAGTCCTTGCGGGTGATGAGCAGAAGCTTTGGCACCGTTGCTTCTGAATAGCACCACAACAGCTTTGCCCCGTGGCGGATGATTCCCCCCCACTCCTGGTTGCTGCCCGGCAGGTAGCCCGGCACATCTGCAATGGTGAGCATGGGAATGTTGAAGGCATCGCAGAAGCGGATGAAGCGGGTGGCCTTGTCCGAGGCGTTTATGTCCAGGCATCCGGCCAGAAACTTGGGCTGGTTGGCGATTATGCCTATGACCCTGCCGTTTAGCCTGCCAAAACCCACCATCATGTTTTTGGCAAAGTGCTTGTGAGGCTCGAAAAACTCGCCGTTGTCCAGAATGGAGGTGATTACAGCCTTCATGTCATAAGCCTGGCGCGGGCTGTCGGGAATTATCTCGTCCAAGGCAGGGTCCGTGCGGCCCGGATCATCGGAAGGCTCCACAAAGGGTGGGTCTTCCATGTTGTTCTGGGGCAAATAGCCCAAAAGGGTGCGAATCTGCTCTATGGCGTCCTGGTCGCTTTCGCAGGCAAAATGGGCCACGCCGCTCTTTTCGTTGTGGGTCATGGCCCCGCCCAGGTCTTCAAAGCTGATCTCCTCGCCGGTCACGGCCTTTATTACATTGGGGCCGGTGATGAACATGTAGGAGGTTTTCTTGACCATGAAGATCCAGTCGGTCATGGCAGGGGAATACACAGCCCCGCCCGCGGTTGGCCCCATGATGGCGGAAAGCTGGGGAATGACACCCGAAGAAATGGAGTTGCGGAAGAAAATCTGGCCGTAGCCGGAAAGGGCATCCACCCCTTCCTGAATGCGTGCGCCGCCCGAATCATTCAACCCCACAAAGGGGCAGCCCGCCTTGAGGGCCATATCCATGACCTTGGTGATTTTTTTGGCGTGCATTTCTCCAAGACTTCCGGCCCTTGCCGTGAAATCCTGTGAAAAGGCGAAAACGGGCCTTCCGTTTACTTTGCCGTGGCCGGTTATTACGCCATCAGCAGGGATTTCCACCTTTTCCATGCCGTAATTGGTGCAGCGGTGGGTGACAAACATATCCAGTTCGCGGAAGGTTCCTTCATCAAAGAGAAGGTCGAGGCGCTGTCTGGCGTTAAGCTTGCCGCCCTCAAGCTGCTTGGCGATTGCCTTTTGGCCGCCCATTTCGCGAACCTTGGCTTCAAGCTCTTTTAGCTGATTGATTTTGTCCCGGGCAATTCCCATTTCTTACTCCCTTGCTGTGCGGCCTTACCCGCAGAAAAAGAAAAAATGCAGGCCATTTTTAAAGCCTTTTTTGGCAGGTCATATAAGGGACCCGATTCTAGTGGCCCTCGCGTTCGCAAAGCTCCACAAGCACGCCGCCCGTGGCTTTTGGGTGCAAAAAGGCGATTTTTGCGCCGCCTGCGCCAATGCGCGGGGTCTCGTCAATCAGGCGCACACCCTTTGCCTTCAATTCGGCCAGGGCTTCCTCAATGTTCTCCACCCGAAAGGCCACATGGTGAACCCCCTGGCCTTTGCTCTCGATGAACTTGGCCACAGGCCCGTCCGGCGCCGTGCTCTCCAGCAGTTCCACCTCGCTTTCGCCCACAGGCATGAAAGCCGTGGTCACCTTCTGGGTTGCAACTGTTTCCGTTCCTTCCAGGGGAAGACCAAGAATGTCCCGCCAAAAGGCGCAGGCATCATCAATGCCATTAACGGCAATGCCCAGGTGATCAATCTTTTTGATTTTCATTTTGCTTTCCCTTTCGTGGAATTCCCTTTAAAAACAGGGTTTTTGAGGAATCCATCGGATTTTTCCATCAGCTTATTCCAACATTTGATGTATAAACCTTTAAACGCAAAACATCCTGGTGTCAATACTATGATTGACCTTCTGGTGCAACAACAGCCGGATGGCAGCTATCCGTTTTTCAAGGCAAAAGGAAGACTGTGCCCGCAAGAGGCAAGAGGCAGGAGCAGCTTTTTTCAGCAATGGCCGGGGTTCTTTTCCTTTGGGGCGGGGTCATGGGGGGCGCCTGTTGAATCCGGGGAAAGGCTTTCACCCAAATAGCTTATTTGAGCTGGGGTGACAGTCTGCGTGCCGCGATATTCCAGCTCAAGGCGGTATTTCTGAACCTGGGCCTGATGCTCCAGGCCTTTTTTTGCAAGCAGATAGCGCAGATAAACAAGCCAGGCAACAAAGAGAAGGCCCACAGCAAAAAGGCCCAGAAATATCCAGCGGTATTGCGCCACAAAGGAAAGGCCGGATCTGCCCATGTATGCAAGAAGATCGGGAATTGCCCAGAGGCCAAAAAGGGCCACAAAAACAAGACCGCCAACCACAAAAACATCCGCCCTGGCAAGACCGGTTGCAAGGCGGGCAAGCCCGGAACCTTCCGTGTCGTCAAAAGCCGCTTCTTCCCCGGCAAAGCCCCTCCCATAGACAAGGCGGGCAAGCCCGGCCCAAACAAAGGCAAAAAGCAAAAGCGCGCCTATGGGAAGGCCAACAGCAGCAAAAAGCCAGGCCCGGAAGGGAAAGGGCCTGCGTGAAACCACAAGCCTGGTGTCAAAGTCCTCCAAGGGGCCGAATGTTTTTTCAAAGTAGTGGCGGTCAAGTCCCGCAAGGGTTGTTCCATCGGCCTCGTAGAG
>JASEHB010000455.1 GCA_030018745.1 Desulfatibacillaceae bacterium
TTGTGCCGGATTTGCTAGCCCAACCTACGATTCTTGCCGTCCGGGGCGTGGGTTTGTTGGGTGAATATTGGCGGAAATGAAAGTTGCCTCTTACCACTTTTGCCGCAAGCTGGTATAAGGGTGCTCTTGTTTTTTGCACGGCCTGATTTAACTTTAAGATAAAACCGCCAACAGGAGCAAAGGCTTTGATAAATCGCTTCCAGCCGCCTCCGGGCCGCCCGAAAAGGCCCAGCCAGTACAAGGACTTTTCTGCAACCGAGCTTTACTGCCCGCGGTGCAAAAGGGCCGTACCAGTAAGAACAAGGCTTCTGCTTGTTCTGCCCCAGGGCGACCAGTATGAATACAGGTGCGCCTTTTGCGGAGAATCTTTGGGCACCAAAATAGACAAGGCCCCGCCTTTTCCCCGTGTGCTCAAATAAGTTTTCTTGTTGAGGCAGGGCGTATTTTTCGGCTCTGTATGCTCTGTTGCTTCTGTTTGCCCCACTAAAGCGCTTGCATTGAATGCAAAAATCGGCTACGACTGCGGAAAATTTCCTGTTTCCCTTGAAGGAGGATGCCAATGAAAGTTCTGGTTGCTTACTATTCTGAAACAAACAATACCCAAAAGGTGGCCCAGGCTATTTATGACGGTCTGGATGGCGTTGACAAAGAGATTGCACCCATATCCGAGGCCCAGGCCTTGGATGGCTATGACCTTGTTCTTGCAGGTTTTCCGGTTATTGCCAGCACGGTTCCGGGCAAAATGGCATCGTTTTTGAAAAGCATACCCCAAAAAACCTTTGTGGCCCTTTTTGCAACTCATGGCTCCCTTCGGGGCGGCCCCCTTGCCCGCACTGCATTTGAATACGGCACAACCCTGCCCAAGGGCAAGGTGCTTGGCACCTTTGGTTGTCGCGGCAAGGTTAAAAGAAGCGTGATTGATGCGCTGCTGCAAAAGGCCGAGCACAAGGCCTGGGCCGAAGAAGCCCAAAGTGCGGCCACACATCCCAATGAAGACGACTTTGCAGATGCCGCCAACTTTGCGGCACAAATGCTGGCCAAGGCTGCCGGGAATCGATAGTTTCTTTTGCGGCCCCCTGTTGCGCAGCAATTGTTTGCGCAAAGGGGGCCGCTGTCTTACGCAACCTTTGTTTTAAAAGTTTTTTTTGTATAAACCCCCTGTATTTTATGCAGCGGGTTTTTGCTGCTGTTTTCCCCGGCGGCTGTTGCGCTCATTCCCTCTTGTCAGCCGCTTTTGATGTTTCAAGGCGCGCCTTGCCCCGACAAAAAACAGGAAATGACATGAAAGATACTGATAGGCTTTCCCCGCTTCTTGAAAAAATCAAAAAGGAAGGTGTTGAGGAAGGTCTGCGTTTGAAACAGGGCATTGAGGAAAAGGCCCAGGAGCAGGCCCATGCCATTTTGAGCCAGGCCAAGGCACAGGCCGAGAAGATTGTCGAGGATGCGAAAGCCGAGCGCCAGCGTCAGGAGGCTGCATTTGCCTTCTCCATGAAAAATGCGGGCCGGGACCTTGTTGCAAGTGTGCGCCACCAGGTGGAGCTTGTGGCCAGCAGGATTCTCCTTCAGGAAGTCACCAAGGCACTGGACATCTCCTTTGTGCAGACACTCATTGTCAAGGCCCTGGACAGCTTTTTAAAGGATGATCAGCAAGACATTGCCCTTTTGGTTAACCCAGATTACCTTGAGCAACTGGAGCAGGGCATAAGGCAGGCTTTGGGTGGCCAGATGGCCGCCGGAGTGACGCTGAAACCCGTCAAATCCGTGCAGGCCGGTTTTCGCCTAGCCCTGGAAAACGGGCGCATAATCTATGATGTCACAGACACGGCCATTGCAGAGATGCTCTCTGCACACCTTACCCCCAAAGTCGCCGCATTTTTGACCGGAAATACGGAAAAGTAGAGATTTAAGTATCCCGGCGGCTTTTGGCAAGAACGCTCTCTTTAAAAGCCTTTATGGACTTTTGACGGGTGCGGACAGTTTGCTTTTTTTCTGCTGTAAGCAGGTCAACTTTTAAGCGCCCGTTGTTTTCAAGGACGCCATGACCGTTTTCTTCTATCTTCTTGCAAGCCTGCCGGAGCTTTATTTGGACAAGGCTCCGCCCATAACCCATGAACTGTTTCTGACCCGGTGTGAACAATGGTTGAGCCAGCCCCAGCAGGAGATTCTTGGCCTGTGCAGGCATGATGGCTTCAAATACGCGCCGGAACAAAACCTGCCTTCCGCCCTATCAAAATGGATGGATTTTGAGCATTCCCTGCGCCTTTTTTTTGCAAGAAACCTTGCAGAGAAAGCTGGCGGTGAACTGCCTCCCCTTGCCGCAGGGCTGACGGATTCCGGGGCAATTGTTGCGGGGGGCAAGGTTATGGCGGAGGAAGATCCCCTTGACCGGGCCAAAAACCTTATGGAAAAACGCTGGAGCTTTTTATCCGGGCTTCTGGAGGAAAAGCTTTTCGGGCTGGATGCAGTGTGCATTTACAGCCTTAAACTTGAGTTGCTGGAAAAAGCCGCTTTGTGGGACAGGGAGGCGGGCTTGAAGATACTTGGCCGCATACTGGAACAAACGGATACGGATGAATATGGGCAGCGATACTAAAGCAAGCGTGGTGGGTGTTAACGGCAACCTGGTCACAGCCGCCTTTGAGGGTGTTGTCAGCCAGGGAGAGGTGGCCTTTGTAATTTCAGGCGGCCTGCACCTCAAGTCCGAGGTCATCCGGGTGGAGAAAAACCATGCGGTGGTCCAGGTTTATGAGGAAACGCGCGGAATAAGGGTGGGGGAT
>JASEHB010000456.1:0-1334 GCA_030018745.1 Desulfatibacillaceae bacterium
CCCATGAAGATGATGCGATCTTTTAGCAGGCGGGAATAGATGTCAAAGGCCCGCTCGCCCCGGCTGCTTTGCTCTATGACCATTGGTATGAGCTGCATTGCTTCCTCCCGGCGCGGTTGGGGCCGCGCTTTGGATTGGTTATTCAGGCTCCTGCTCCGTATCAGGCTTGGCCGGTTTTTCGGTTATCTGCGCCTTGCTCTTTATGTATTCCAGCGTCTGCTTCTGCAAAAGGGTGCCTTTGAGGGCCTCAAGCTGTTCAGCATCCTTCTGGTAGTAGCTCTTTATGGTCTCCGCAGACTGGCCCAGGCTTTGGGACATATCTGCATAGGCCTTGTCCAGAGCGCCCTCGTCAAGAACAAGATTCTCCTGCTTGCCAATCTTGTCAAGTAGCAGGTGCCTTTTAACCTGGTGGGTGGCAGGCTCCATGTAGCGCACGGCAAGGGTTTCCCTGCTCATGCCCACATCCTCCATGGATATGTTGCGGTACTCAAGCGCCCGCTCGGCGTCCCTTATCATGTAGGCAACCTCGTGCTGCACCATGACTGTGGGGACCTCAAAGTCCACCCTTTCAAACAGGGCCTTGTAAAGCTGCTCGTCCAGGGCCTGCTCCGCCCTGCGGTTGTAGCCGTCTTGCAGGTTTTCCCGTATGGCCTGCTTCAACTGCTCCAGGTTTTCGTACTGGCCGAAGTCCTTGGCAAGCTCATCATCAAGCTCTGGCAGAACAAGCTGGCGGATATCGTTGAGCTTTACAATTATCTGCACCTGTTTGCCAGCCAGGTTTTTGCTGGAATAGTCTTCCGGGAAGGTGAGCGGAACGGTTTTTTCCTCGCCAATGTTCATGCCCGCAATCTGGTCGTCAAATTCCGCCAGAATTTTGCCTGACCCAAGCTCCATGGAAAAATCCTCAACCTGCTCCAGCTCCTGAATAGGGTTTTCCCTGTTGGCATCCTGGTAGGTTATGAGGATATAGTCGCCTTTCTGGGCGGGCCGCGGCTCTTCCAGAGCTTTGAGATGCCCCATGCTCTTTCTCAACATGGCAAGCTGGTTGTCAATCTCCTCATCCGAGGCCGTGTAAACCGGCTTTTCCAGCTCAAGGCCCGAAAGATCCACTTCCGGAATCTGGGGGAAAATCTCCACAAAGGCCTCAAATGAGTAGCCCTCGTCCTTTTTTGGCTCCGGTGGGTCGGCCTGGGGCATTCCCACAATGTCCAGCTTGGTTTCCTCAAGTGCCTTGGGCAGGGATTCGCTCACCAGTTTCTGGCGAACATCCTCCATGATGTCTTCTTTATATATGCGCTCCACAACAGAGCGGGGCGCTTTGCCGGGCCGGAAAC
>JASEHB010000456.1:1344-2777 GCA_030018745.1 Desulfatibacillaceae bacterium
TTACCTTGGCAACCTTTTTGATGTCTGCATAAACCTTTTCAAAAAGGCTGTTCACCTCTTCCTTGGGAACGGTGATAAAAAGTGTTCTTTTAACGCCGCTTACTTCTTCGACCCTGACTTCCATGATGGTCCTTTCCTCTTGTTGCAGAAGAATTTCCCGCGCTGCAAACCTTAAGGCCCGGCAGGCCCTTAAAGCAACAGGCAAATTATAATTAAAAAACTCAAGCCGTTAAACGGCCTGAAACAAAAAAGGCCGGTTTGTTGATGCCAGCCATAAAATTGCAGACTGCTTCTGGCTGCGGTTTTAAAAAAACCTTCAAGCCCGGCAGGGCAATAAAAAGCGCATGGCCGGGCGTTTAAGCCAAATTCTGGTGCGAGAGGGGAGATTTGAACTCCCATTCTGTTTCCAGAACTGGATCCTAAGTCCAGCGCGTCTACCAGTTCCGCCACTCTCGCGGGCAGTAAAAAAACGCACGGTTTCCTTAAACAAAACAAAGGAAAAGCAGCACAAGGCAATTGGTTTTGCCCTGCAATGCCGCCCTGCAAGCCATTGTGCTTATGCCGCCAGCTTATGCCACCAATTTATGCCAATTGGCGGGCAAGTTCCAAAGCCCAAACCAAATTTCATTATTTAGCCTGCCGCCAAAATGCTGTCAAGATGCTTCTGGCCCTGCTGCCTTTAAAACAGGCCGGGCCTTCACCCGCTGCAACAGGGGTAAGATGCAGGTTTTTGGGGCCAGGCAGATTTTGCGCCAACAGGAATGTTGCCCCTTTCCCTTGATGCGGAAAAGCCTTGACAGGGCCTTGCACGGCATTTTAATAGATTGCGCTATATCAATAACGGAATAACGAAACCTTCCGCAAAAAGGAGCATTGAAATGCAGACCAAGGTCATGCCTTTTTCCGTGAAATCCAAGGTATGGGTGGAGGATGAAAACGGCAAGCCCCTGCTTGGCAATGGCAGAATTCAAATCCTTTTGGCTGTGGAGGAAACAGGGTCCTTAAATGCTGCGGCAAAGGCTTTGGGCATGAGCTACCGGGGCGCATGGTGCAGAATTGCCAATACGGAAAAAAGGCTTGGGGCGCAACTTCTTGAGCGCACGGCTGGTGGAAAATCAGGCGGAGGCTCACACCTTACCCCCCTTGCCAGAACCATAATCGAGAGGTTTGAAAAGCTCCAAAGGGCTGTGGAAAAAGAGGCGGACCGGCTTTTTGAGGATTTTTTCCAGATCCTTGGCAGGGGGCAGGAGCGTTCGGGAAAGAGCACCTGAACCAGGTTGCGGCCTTGTGGTGCGGCCTTCCCTTATTTTGGCAGGTTGCACAGGGCGGGCAGGGAAAGGCCTGCCTGAAGGGATTTTTGTGTTTTTTTTGCACCTCGTTATATCAAAAAAGATATAAAAATTAACAGATTTTACAGGAGAGAGGTTATGTCA
>JASEHB010000457.1 GCA_030018745.1 Desulfatibacillaceae bacterium
ATTTTTTTCTGTACATGGCTTTCAGGCTGCCTTTTTGCCGATGAGCTTTAAAATGTCCTCAACTATGACCTCTGCTGCATTGGGTTTTCCCAAATTTTGGGATTTCTCCTCCATTGCGCTCAACAGTTCCTTCTTTTTTGCAAGCTCCTCAATTTTTTGGGCAAGAACCGCCCCGTTGAGCTGCGATTCAAGAATCACCATGGCTGCGCCTGCCTGCTCAAGCACCCTGGCATTCTGCTCCTGGTGGTTGTAGGCCGCCTGGGGAAAGGGGATGAAAATTGCCGCCTTGCCAAGCGCCGTAAGCTCGGCCACGGTTGTGGCCCCTGCCCTGCACACCACCAGATCCGCAGCGCTGTAAACTGAAGCCATGTCATCAAAAAAAGCCTGGGCGCGGCATGGCCCGCCCCAGGCCCGGCACACCTGGTTCACTTCCTCAAACTGGGACTGGCCTGTCTGGAGTATGAATTTTACGCCGCTTTCCGCAGGGATATATTCCAGGGCTTCCATAATCGCCCTGTTTATGCCTGCCGCCCCCTGGCTCCCGCCAGCCACCAGCACCGTGAAACCACCGTTGTCCTGGGGCTTTTTGATTTTTGCCGCCTCATCCATGAGCTTTGGCCGCACAGGGTTGCCGGTTACAAGGATGGCGCTCTTGCCAAAATGCTCCCTTGAATTTTCAAAAGCCGCATAAACCCGGCTGGCTTTTGGCCCCAAAAGCTTGTTGGCAGAGCCGGGAACAAGGTTCTGCTCCTGCACTGCAAAGGGAATGCCCAATATTTTTGCTGCAAAGGCGCAGGGCAAAGATGCGTATCCGCCCACGCCAAGCACCACAGAGGGCTTGAAGCGCACAAGAATGACAAATGCCCGCAAAAAGCTAAAACCAAGCTTGAAAAGGGCAGACACCTGTTTTATGCGGCTGCGGTTGGCAAAGCCTTCCACGGTTAGGCCTTCGTGCTCAAAGCCCGCCAGATTTGCAGCCCTTTTTTCAAAGGGCCTTTTTGTGCCCACAAACAGGACCTGCGCCTCCGGCTCGCGCTCCAGCAGCGCCTGGGCCACCGCAATGCCGGGAAAAAGGTGGCCGCCAGTGCCGCCCCCAGCCACAATCATGCGGGTATTTTTGCCCTTTGCGCTCATTTGCGGCCCCTTTCCTTTGTTTCCATAGCCTTTTTGCGCCGCACAGCCCGCACCTCGCGCGGGCCTTTGTAAGAGGCGATGTTGATAAGAATGCCCACTGCGGCCATATTTATTACAAGGCTTGTTCCGCCATAGCTTATAAAAGGAAGGGTCAGGCCCTTTGTGGGCAGAAGCCCCATGGTTACAGCCATGTTTGTGCAGGCCTGAAGGCCCAGAGTTGCGGTTATGCCCGTGGCCAGGTAGGAGCCGAAGGTATCTGGCACCTGACGGGCGATGACCAGCCCGCGCCATATCACCAGACCGTAGAGAATCACCACCACCAGCACTCCCCACAGGCCCATTTCCTCGCCAAGCACGGAAAATATGAAATCCGTGTGAGGTTCCGGCAGATAAAACAGCTTCTGATAGCTGTTGCCCACCCCGGTTCCCACAATTCCGCCGGTTCCAAAGGCCATGAGGGAATGCACCACCTGATAGCCGGCATCCTGGGCGCAGGACCAGGGGTCCCAGACAGCCATCATGCGCCTTAACCTGTATTCGGAGCCTACAACGAAGAAAACCGCCAGGGGAATTATGGACAAAACCAGCAGCAGAAGATGCTTTATGCGCGCCCCGCCTGCAAAGAGCATAATGCCCGTCACCGCGCAAAGAAGAACTGATGAGCCGAAATCCGGCTGGCTCATCAGAAGGGCGCAGACAATGCCCGCCACAAGAAGATGAGGCACCACCCCCACCGTGAACTGGTTCATGAGGCTGTGCTTTTTGGTCATGGAGTAGGCCAGATACATGACAAAGACAACCCGCGCCGCCTCGGAAGGCTGAAAGGAGACAAAGCCAAGATTTAGCCAGCGGGTAGCCCCGCCCGCTGTGTGGCCCAGGCCCGGCGCATGAACAAGGCCAAGCAGAAGAAGCGTTATCCCCAAAAAGGGGTAGGCCAGGGGGTAATAGCTGCGGAAAGGGATATGACGGGTGACAATGAGGACAAGAACCCCCACAAGAAAGAAAATGAACTGGCGCTTCACAAAAAAGATGTCCGAGCCGAAATTTTTTAAGGCCAGAGCCGAGCTTGCCGAATAGACCATCACCAGGCCAAGGCCCACAAGGGCCATGACTCCAAAAAGGAGAACCGGGTCGTAGCTTTTGACCCTGACTATGGTGTTGGACTTTTCGCCGTTCATTTCAATGCCTTTACAAGTCTTGCAAAGTCCTCGCCCCTTTGCTTGTAGGATGAATAGGCGTCAAAGCTGGCGCAGCCCGGAGCAAGAAGAACCACATCGCCGGGCCTTGCCCGCTGGGCGGCAAGGTCAACCGCCTGGGCCATGTCTGCTGCATCCAGGGTTTCCACAAATTTTGAAAGCGCCCTGCGGATGGTTGGGCCTGCCTCGCCCATTGTTATAAGAAGCTTTGCCCTGCGGGAAAGGGCATCGGCCAGCGAGCCGAAATCGCCCTTTTTGTCGCGGCCTCCCATGATTATTATCACCGGCGCGGTAAAGCTCTCCAGCGCCCGGAGCGCGGCATCGGCATTGGTGGCCTTGGAGTCGTTGACAAAAAGCACGGAATTTATCTCGTCCACGGTTTCAAGGCGGTGGGCCAGGCCCTTGAAACTGTCCACAGCCCTCTGGATGGCCGCTGGAG
>JASEHB010000458.1 GCA_030018745.1 Desulfatibacillaceae bacterium
CCTCAAATCAAAAAGGCGCAGGCCTTTACGAGGAAAAATTTTGCGGCTGTCTGTCGGACAAGGATTTTTAAGCCTTCCCTGCCTTGATTTTGGCGGCCCGGCAGTGTAACTTCCAGGCAGGTTTACTTGATTTTCGGCACTTTATTTTAACATGGGATGCCGTATTCTGGCGCATTCCCCTTTAAGGAGAGAAAAATGGCAGATTACGCAAATCTTAAGGTTTCAGTAAGCGATTTCATTGCCACCATCACCATCAACAGGCCCCAGGCCATGAATGCCTTAAACTCCCAGGTGCTTGCAGAGCTTGCCGATGCGGCCACCGCCCTGGGGGCGGATGAAAGCGTGAGGGTGATTGTGATAACAGGCGAGGGCAAGGCCTTTGTGGCAGGTGCGGACATCAAGGAAATGAAGGACATGGACATGATTGCCTTCCGCCGCTTTGTGGCAGCAGGCCAGAATGCCCTTTATGTGCTGGATACCCTTGAAAAGCCGGTCATTGCAGCCATTAACGGCTTTGCTTTGGGCGGCGGCTGCGAGCTTGCATTGGCCTGCGATTTTCGGGTGGCCTCACAGAAGGCAAAGTTCGGTTTTCCGGAAGTGGGTTTGGGCATTTTCCCAGGATTTGGCGGGACCCAGCGCGCGCCGCGCTTTTTGGGCCGGGGTATGGCAAGCGAGCTAATTTTTACGGGCGCCATGATAGATGCGGCAGAGGCCCTTCGCATAGGCCTTGTGAACCATGTTTATCCGCCGGAAAGCCTTATGGAGGAAACCCTTAAAATTGCTGCATCCATTGCCAAGCAGGGGCCAATTGCCGTTGCCCGCGCCAAGACCGCTGTTAAAATTGCAGGAGACACCACAATGGAGGCAGGCCTGGCTTTCGAGCGGGAGGCAATGGTTGTTACCTTTGCCACAAAAGACCGCTTTGAAGGCATGAGCGCCTTTGTGGAAAAAAGAAAGCCGGAATTTAAGGCAGAATAGGACAAAAGGCTGCCAAGCCTTTTATAAGAATGCTTTTCAAATAATGGCGGGAGGACAAAAAGCCTCCCGCCATTTTGCTTTCTGCGCCTGTAATTTGTTCATTTTTAAGGCTTGAGCGTCTCCCTGAAAAACTCTGCCTGGCGATTGGCCACCTTTGAAAAGACCGGCTCTTTGTATGGCTCGAAATGGTCTGCATCCACATGAAAAACGGTTGCATTGGGCATTTTGGAAGCAGCCAGGGCCGCAGTTTGCGGGCTTACCAGGTTATCCCTGTCTGCAACTGTCACCAGCGCCGGGCAGCGCACCAGGTGTGCATAGCGGATTGGCCGGTAAAGGGGCGCAAGCAGAAGAATCCGTGCTGGGCAGCGGTTGGGCCAGACACCCCGGCGCTTTTCAGGCACCAGATCCAGGTAGCCTTCAAGATTGCCCGGCTGATTTATGGGGGCCACCTCTCCAGGCGCTCCTACAATTGGCACAAAATAGGGCCTGCCAAAAATCGAGCCTGCCACATCCTTCAAGCCAGCCGCTGTTGCTTTTAAGACAAACGCAGGCCCAAGGTTTGCCGCTGCGTCCATTCCGTCCACAAAGGGAATCTGGCTGGAAACAGCCTTCACCTTTCTGTCCCTTGCGGCCGTTACAATCACATGGCCGCCGGAAAAGGAGGTCCCCCACAGGCCAATTCGCGAGGAATCAATGTTGTCAAGGGTCCTCACAAAGGCCAGCGCGCCTGCCCAGTCCTCCAGGTGCCTTAAGGGGTGTACAAGGTTTCTTGGCTCGCCGTGGCTCTCTCCAAAATTGCGGTAGTCAAACATGAATACCGCAATGCCTTCTTTCACAAAGCGCAGGGCAAAGGCTTCCAGCCCAAAGGCCATTTCTGCGCCAAAGCCGTGCGCCATGACAATTACAGGCGGCTTTTTGGCATCCTGGGGCTTGTAAAGGCGGGTTGCAAGCTGCGCGCCTTTTACGGAAAAGTTCAATTTTTCAGGAGTTGTTTTCATTGCAGTCCTCTTTGCTTTGGCGCAGGGCAATAAGGCCAAAAATCTTTGAATCTATGGCTTGCAGTCTCTTGTTTCATCAAGAATCCATTGCAAAAAATGCGGGTTGCCCCTTTCTATGGGCAGGCTCACCACGCAAGGCACCTCGTAGCTGTGGAGTTTTTTCACCTCCTCAATAACCTGGGGCACAAGGGACTGGCGGGTCTTGGCGATAAAGGCGACTTCGTTATTCCTCTGCACAGCGTTGTTCCAGTAGTAAACGGATTCGATTGGCGGAAAAATGTTCACGCAGGCACAAAGACGCTTTGCAATCAGCTCATCGGCAATTTTCCGGGCCTCATCAACGCTGCCTGCTGTCATATAGATGACCGCTGTCTGCATAAAACACTCCTATTTTCTTATCAGGTCTTTTGGCAGAAAATACACCCGGCAGGCATCTTATGCAAGCGCAAGGGCATGTCCTTTGTCATTGCCTGAATAAATGGGCTTTGTCGGCGGTCATCCCCAGCGCTCCTGCAAGATTTTCTTCACATCATAAAAGTCTTTCCACAGCAGGTAGGGAATGTTCTCCCTGTCCAGGTGGCGGCCAAGCCTTTTGCGGGCAAAGACAAGGCTGGCAGACTTGGACATCTCTATATCGGTTATGCCGTCGCCGATTACCACCGGCTCCTTGCAGGAGTAGCCAGATAAGATGCGGCGCTTGTCCACAAGCTCGGTTTTGCTTTCAAAGGGGGAAATTGCTTTGAGAAAAGGGCCGTCAGCAGCAATATCAACAGCCCAA
>JASEHB010000012.1 GCA_030018745.1 Desulfatibacillaceae bacterium
CCAACAAACCCACGCCCCGGATGGCAAGGGCGGCAAGGCAAAACGGATTGTTGTTGGGCCACGCTTTTCGCTTCGCTCAAGCTAGCCCAACCTACGATTTCGTAGGAATGGCATGGTTGGGCCTTTGCTTTTTCGTGTGTTTCGTGCTTTAAATGGTCAAAAAAGTTTTTTCAAGGTTTAGCTTCAGCGCTTTTTCCAGCCTATCACAGCAGCGCCAAGTGCGCCCATCATCTGGGGGTCAAAGGAAAGAGGCTCTATTTCCATGCGCAGGACCTTGTTCAGGGCCTTCAGCAGACCCTTGTTCTTGGAGCAGCCCCCTGTTACCACAAGCTTTGGCCGAATCCCCACCCTGCGGGCAAGGGTGAAAACCCGCTTTGCAACCGAAAGCTGAACCCCTGCGGCAATGTCGGCAGGCGGGTGGCGCTTGTAGAGCAGGCTCACAAGCTCGCTTTCGGCAAAAACCGTGCACTGGCTGGTCACGGGTACAACCTTTTTGGCCTTCAGGGACAGCTCGCTAAACTCGTCCAGCGAAAGGTCGAAGGTGCGCACCACCGCCTCGTAAAAGCGGCCTGTTCCGGCAGCGCACTTGTCGTTCATGGCAAATTCCAGCACAGAGCCTTCATCGCTCACGGCAATGGCCTTTATGTCCTGGCCGCCAATATCCACAATGGTTCGCACCGCAGGGTCCGTGTGGTGGGCGCCAACAGCGTGGCAGGTTATTTCCGAGACATTTTCATTGGCAAAGGGTACCTCGTTTCTGCCGTATCCCGTGCCCACAAGGTAGGCAAGATTTTTTATTTCGCCAAGGCCGTCCACCTGGCGGCAGGCCAGGCCCAGAACCTCCCGGCCCGTTTCCGTGGGGTCTATCTTGCTGCGGATAAGGGCGGAGGAAACCACCTCGCCCCTTTCATTCAAAATAACAGCCTTGCCTGTGGTTGAGCCTAAATCGCATCCGCCGAAAAATTTTGGCATTTTTAAATTACCTTTATGAAAAATCCGTCAAAATTGAACTTGTTAACCTGCAACAGGTTGTTTATCAAGCCCCGATCCTAAAGGGGTGTCGCCTTCATGACCGTTTCCATGAAGGCCTCTGCCTGCTTTCTTATTTCAGCAGGCGAAACCACCCGTGTATCGGAAAGGTCGTAGTTTATGATGAGAAGCGGTATGCCCCTTTCCCGGCATTTTTCCCGGAACATTCCGTTTAAGGCCATTGTGTTTTTGCAGCCTATGTGCCCGGCCATCCATATCATGTCCATGCTAAAGCGCTCGCACAGGGCAAAGAGGTCTGAAAAGAAGTTTTCCGAAGGCCCTCTTGTGTGCCTGGCCATGGGGCCTTCCATCACCACCCGCGCAAGGCCTTCCAGCATTGTGTCCGGGCTTTTGGTGTCTATGTAGGGATGCCGGTTGTAGGAGATCATGTCCATGAGAAGGGCAACGCCGTATTTCTGCTCGGCCCACACAAAAAGCTCCGGGTAGATGAGGGTGGGCGGATTCCAAAGGGCGCAGCGGTATCGCTCATCAGGAAGTGCGCCGCCTGCGGCTGCGATTTTTTTTGTGCGGGATAGCATTTCCCGCCAGTATTCCACCCCCCGCTCGCGGCCCGGCATGGCCACGCTGTACATCATATGCCCCAGGTAAAGGGCTTCTCCTGCCATGGGCGCGGGTTTTTTTGCCACAAGGTCCCACACCTCCATCTGGTATTCCTGGGCCTTGTTGCGAAGCTCACATACCTGGCGCATCCTGTCCCAGTCCATCCTGCCGGGGGTGTGCTCCTCCAGCCAGGCAATGGCTCTTTTAAGCTCCCCTGCAAAAAAGCGCACAGCCCGCTCCCCGTAAAAATTGTATGGGATATCCAGGCGGAAGGTGGGGACTTTAAGCTCGCGCTCCAGCACCGAGTAGGAGCTCATGCCGCCATCGCAGGGCATATTGCTTGTGAGTATGGCTTTGGGCTTTGGCATTTCGCCCTTCAGGGCTATGCCCATTGTGCACTTGGGCAGGCTGCATATATCCGGCGGGGTGCCCTCGCTTTCTGCCGCATCAATGTAAGTCTCGGCAAATTCCGAGCGGATGAGCGGCGCGATTATGCCCAAAAGCTCTGCCATCCAGGGGTTTAGACCCATGCCGTAGAGTATTTCCGGGGGCACGAGATCCTCGTGGATGACAGTTGTTTCGGGCTTGGCAAAAAGGTTGTCCACCAGCTCTCCAATGCCTGCCGCCACATGGGAAACCCCAAAGCCCGATGCCTCCCGGTAAGCGCCCGTGCGGGTCCGCACGCTCATTTCCAGCAGCATGTTTGCTGCCATAAGTGTACGCAACCAGGGATAGCGCCGGGCTTTTTCCAGCAGAAAAAGAGGGCCGTGGCGCAGGGGAAGCTTTGCCAGGGAGGAAACAAGCCTGCCGTGGGAGGCTAAATCGGTTTTTAAATCCGCCACAGTGGGCTTTATGCGCTTTATGTCAAAAATGCTCATTTTTTTGGCAATCCTTGAAAAAAACCCGCCCGGCATGGCTTCGGGCAGGGCATAAGGCAAAAAATGGCGGAAGGGCCAAAATGGGTTTCAAACGCCATTGGCCCAGCCGCAGGAAAATCACCTTCCCATGCTTTCCAAAAAGGCCTGCACTCTTGTTTGAAGCTGGCCTTCGGAACTCATGGCGTATTCCCTTTCCAGGCGCAGAACAGGAATTCCCTGCTCGCGCAGCACAGAAACAAAGGGGCTTGCCTCCACCCCCCAGGTGTCGCAGAATTTCATGGTTTCCAGCACAACGCCGTCTGCCCTTGTGAGCTTGACCGCCTCCAGAATTTCCCTGGCGCGGGCATCAAACTCCTCCATCATGCGGGGGCAGGAGATGTTGTCCAGGCTGTGGCGGGCCAGGGCCAAAAGGGGGTCGCCGCCCTCCTCGCTCACGGGCTGCAGGGCCGGAATGGAGCCTGTGCAGGTGCGATCCCCCACCACAAGGCCGCCGGTGGATTCAATAACCCTTATATAGCCAGGGTCATCGCAGTTGCTGCCTGCAAGCAGAAGCCGCGCCCTGTAATCGTCAATGCCGTCTGTTGAGCTTGCAAGCTCCTTGTAAAGATTTTCCAAAGGCCCGATTATGGCGTCCCTGGGCGAGCTTGTGGCCGCCACCATGAGCATCTGGTACTGGGCGCCGGAAAGGGGAGGGGCGTCCAGTCTGCGCAGTTTGTCCAGGTCCCGCAGTATTGCCAGAAGCCGGTTGTGCTCCTTTATGGACCTGGCAAGGGCTTCCTTCCCCGTGTCAACGCCAAAATGCTCTGCAAGTTTTTCTGCGAGCATTTCAAGCTCCTCTTTCATCCAGGCTGTTGCGGCCTCCCCCCTTTTGTGGGGAACATCCAGAATATGGACAAAGTCCAGCGGCTCAAGGTAGTCCAGGTTGTCGTAAAGCCGCCTCATGTGGTCGCAGGAGGAGGCAAAGACCCATCCCCCAAGGCTGGAAAATGCACCTTCCAGGGCCAGCTCCATTATGCTGCGTGTGACAGAGCAGATGACATTGGAAAGATATGTGTCTGACATGGGTGTGCCGGAAACTCCCGGTGCACGCAGACGCACTCCGAAGATTCCCTCAACATCCAAAAGGGGCCTGGGGACATAGGAGCAGGTGTAGCCGATGGATCTTTGGCCTGCATCCTGGGCCTTTTCCACCAGCGCATTCAATGGCTCTTCAACAAGGTTTTTGAAAAAAGTCGGAATACCGGCTGGTTGCTTCATGCCTGCCTCGCAAGTATTGGTTTAATTTGTTGCATCTGGGTTTACGGAGTTGGCTTCCTTTAAAAGAACTTTGGCTATTTTTAACGCATTTTTCCTGGCCGGGCTGTCTTGTGGCAGGTCCCACAGGGTGCGGCCCTGGCGGTCAAAGTCCAACAGGGTTTTGTCTTCCGGCACAAAGCCAAGAACCTGCGAGCGGGCAAGCGCCGGGGGCAGCCCGTCAACAATGGCGCAGGCCGCCTTTTCATCAAGCCGGTTCAACACAATGGCCATGCGCTCAATGCCCACCATTTCTCCGATAAGATTCACGGTGTCAAGGCTTCGGGCCGAGCCGTCCGAAACAGCCAGCACCTTTGTAACATTGCGGGTAACCTGGCGGCTTATCTGCTCCAGGCCTGCCTCTGCATCAATGAGCACAAGGGCAAAAGGCTCTGCCAGCAAATCTATGGCCTCACGCAGAAGGGTGTTGGCAGGGCAGAAGCAGCCCTTTTCCTCCATGCGGCCTATGGCCAGAAAGGCATAGCCCTCGCGCTCCTCCAGAGCCGCCATGACAAGGTAGTCCAAATCCTGGGCCAGCCTGGTTTTGGCTGCCGGGTCGCCGCTTCTTGCACTTTCTATCATTCGCTCCCTGGCTTGCGCCAAAGAGCTTTTCGCCTTCTGGCCCATCACCGAGATAAGCCCGCCTGCCGGGTCTGCATCAATAAGCAGAAGCGGCTTTGCCGCCAAATCCAGAAAACCCCTGGCCAGAAGTGCGGAAAGGGCGGTCTTTCCGACACCTCCCTTGCCGCAGACTGCAATTATGGGCTTTTGGCCTTTGGCCTGATTACCGGTCCGGCTCATACTCACCTGGCCTTTCGCGCTGCCTTTTTGCGCTCAACAACAACATCCTTCAATGTATCGCACACAGGTTTTTCATCGCAGGTTTCGCAGTTTAACTCCGTGCATTCCACAGAGCCGTCAATGCCCAAAACCAGCTTTTTGTGCTGGCCCGAAAAAATGGAGGCCTCAACTGCCACCGGCTCCAGCTCCTTGACAGCTTCCTGGCTGGAGGTTGCAAAGACGACTTCCACGCCCAGAATGCCGGGAAAATCATCCTTGTAGGCGGCAACAAGCGCGCTGCCCACAACGGAAAGGGAAAGGCCGCCTGCTTTTCCCTGGCGGCTTATCCTTGCCCACAGGCGGCCCGGAACGGAGCGCACCATGTAGCCGGGAAGCCGGTGCATGAGGTACTGGGCATTGTCCAGGTCAAAGGGGTCTGCTGCTGCGTCCGGCCCGGCATAAAGAAGCACAAACTGGGCAAAGGAGTGCTTTTCGCCCTGGGCCATTTGGGGCAAATCCGGCCCCACAAGGCTCACCTGGCCATCCTGCACCAGGTCTTTTTGGTAGGTTACAAGAACCGCCGAGCGGGATGCTGTCTGGGGATGGCCAAGCTCCACAAAAACATCTTCAGAAAGGATGACTTCAGGCCGGCCCTTTTTGCGCTCCGCCAGATTGAAGCGCCTCACAAGCTCATCTTTGGAAAGAGCCTTGCTGACTTTCACGGCATTTTCCGGCTGGGCCAGAAATCTGCGGACAGCAGCTACAAGGGGCGCCATGTCCGCCACCTTTGGAGGGGTGGCTGTCGCCATTTTTGAAGTATCGGAATTGCTGTTATCCGGCATTTGCACCTGCCCCAAAAAGGTTGGCTCCCAAAGGCGCTTGCGGGAGCGGGCGCATAACGGGCCAATGCCCCTATGAACTGCCTTAAAGTACCCGGCTGTGCGCCAGCATAAAGTTGAGCGAACGCTCGTAACAAAACAAGGCCAAAAAAAATCCCCTGTTCTTTATGGCCGGGGCGTTGGCTTTATGGTGTTACACAATAGAGTAATTTTGGTGGTCTGGTCAACCTAAACATGACAAGTAAAACGCTAGTCAATTTGGGCGAAGGGGGCAGGGTTTTGGGCGGGGCTTCGGTGCGGGCAAAACAAAAGGCCCTTTGAAAGGGCCTTTAAATGAGGCAAACGGCTTTTTTAACCAAAGGATTTTTATTTTCTTTTTAAAAGGCTTTCCAGATTGCGGATTCCCAGAAGTGCATCTGCGCCGGACATGGGGCCTAAAGGGTCGAACTCGTTTGTGGCGAGATCTTTGGGTGTCATGAGGTTGCGTGAGGTGCAGATCATTATGGCGTTGAAATAGGAAAAATCGCTTCTCACATCCGGAAAGGGCGAGACGCTGGCCACAAAGCGCGTGCCAAGGGTTTGGTCATCAGTGAGCATAATCAGCAAATCCTCCATGATGAGCGCATAATCCGCCCGCGTGATGGGCTTGTCCGGTTGGAATGTGCCATCCGGAAAAGGCCGCAGGCCCCGGATATCCAGGGCAAGGATTTGGCGTATCTGCGCTTCATGCTGGTGGCCTGCAATATCGGAAGCTGTCTGCGCCCTGGCCGGGGACCGGAGTTGTCTGGCCGAATCCGGCTGTCCGTAAAGGGTTTCAAAACGCTGCGCTGCCTGCTCATCTAGAAGGGCGGCAAGATTTAACTCGTCCAGAAAAAGAACTGCCGTCTGGGCGCGGCTTATCTCCTCAAAAAGCGCAATGTTTCTGGCTGCCTCTGTTTTGGGTTGAGAGCGCTCAATTTTCTGTATCTGGCTGTACTGGTGGTCGGCCTCTGCTGTGTAGCGGCCCTTTGCGCTCATCACCTGGGCAAAAAGGCCCTTGGCCCTGTCAAGCTCGTGGGCGGCCTTGTGGGCCATGCCCATGTAATAGAGCAGCGCCGGGTCTGCCAAGCCTTCCTGGGATGCTTTTGCAAACCAGGCCTGCGAACGGGCCAGCCAGTTTTCAGCAAAGGCTTTTTTGCCCATTGTGTAAAGGCGGATGTGGGCCACCGCCACTTCAACCTCCTGGCCGGGTCCTGTTGCGTAGCGGCCAGCCTTTTCAAGGTTTTCCTCTGCTTCATCAAACCGGCCTGTTGCGCCGGCGGCCAGGGCAAGGCCTGCATAGGCAGGGGCATACCTGTGCTCCAGGTCAATGGCCATTTCAAATTCGCGGCGGGCGTCATCCACCCGGCCCTTGGACAGAAGCTTGTGTCCGTTGGCCACATGGTGGTCCGGCGTGTGCAGTTGCGCCCTGGGAATTTTGGGGCCGGAGCAGGCTGCAAAAACAAGCAGCGCAAACACGGCAATCATCACAAAGGCAGAGGATTTTCGCCAGCCCATGAAATCTCCTTTGTAAAACATGGCTGTCCGGAAAGCTTTGATGAACAATCCGGGTCAGTCCAGAACAATCATAACCCGGCAATTTTTCAAAAAGGCCAGATTTTCGGAGCTGGCCCGCAGCCGGTTGGCAGCGGAGCGGGGAATGACGATGTCTGCGCGGCCTTCCCCCTCTGTGCGGATTCCCTTGACCGTGAGGGGGAATGCTGCAACCCGCATATTTTCCTGGGCCAGGGCCACATTCCTGGAATAACCGGCCATGCCCTGCTGCACTGCAAATTCGCGGCTCACAAAGGCGGCTCCGTAAACCTCCCGCCCGTCCTCATCCAGAACCCGTGGAGCCATGGCCGGGCGCGCTGCAAGGCCCCTGGCATCCACCACAAGCCCTGTATAGACAACAGGTGCAGTCACTTCCTCTGGCTCCGGCAGGAGCTGGTTCGGCTCTGCCTGGGCAAGGGGCTGGGCAGGCGGGGCGCTTGGCCGCTCAACGCGAATCTGGGGAATCTGCCGAACCTCTGTGGGAAGCATCAACTGGGTGAAACCGCCTTTGATGGGCATACGCAGGGTGACTTCAACGGTTCCATCTGAAAGATACTCCCGCTTCACAATCTGCGCGCCCTTGACCATGCCCTCCACCTGGGCCTTTATGGAATCCATCTGGGTTGCAAAGTTCAACACCGTGGTTTCAGAATCAATGCGCACGCCCTGGGCCGCCTCCAAAAGGTTGCGAAAGGCGTCAAGCTGGGCGGCCCGAAGAGCCATGGGCCATGCCTGGGGCTTTCCATAGTAGCGGGCGGGCGGAGTTCCGGTACCCACGGCCTCCATGTAGCCGCCTGTCCAGTCAATGATGCCTTTTGCACCTATGCGCTCCTTAACTGCGGCCCAGTCCTGGCCTTCTGGCATCTGATCCGCCAGGGCCTGAACCGGACAAAGGGCCAGCACAAAAAACATTGCCAGGGCTGCGCCTGCCAGGGTTGATTTTGCGGTCATGAAAAAAAACCTCCCGAATGGCAAAAATTTTCAATCAATTGTGTGCGTTGCACAGTGCAAACGGTCTCTTGCCGTGACCGGGCGCGGCAGCAGGGTATGCCCAGGCTTGCAGGCCAAGCCCAAAAGCTTTGTCCGGCCAGGGAAATGCCCATGCAGGGGCCTTTTATAGCAGGCCCCCTGCAAAAAACTTTATTCCTTATTGTAATCCAAAATATATGCCTTGACCATTATTTTATATGAATCGGCTGTTTATTTTCCATAAACGGCCGGCGCCTACTTGCTGGTCATGGTGTATGCGCCGTTCCAGTCCGCTGGCGGGGGTTTTTTCCTGTACTCCTGGCAGCGGGCAAACATGACCTTGCTGGGGCCGTCTTCGGGCAAGGTTGCAAGAGCTGCGCTGAAAGATATCATGGCCTCATCAAAGCGCCGCTGGCGGTAATCCGCCAGTCCCTTGGCATAATGGCGGTTGACCTCTGTCTGCTTTGGGTCCACCTTGCCGGGCAGGCCAAGTATTTCAAAAATTTTCACCGGCTCCTTTTTGCCCACAACATTCACGGCATCAAGCTCCCTGGCCGCCACCGCGTGACGGGCCTGGTCGTAGGTGGCCTCGCTGACCATTGTGTAGGTGCCGTAGATCTTGTTCACGCCCTCAAGCCGGGCTGCGGTGTTAACCGTATCGCCCATCATGGTGTAATCCATGCGGGTGGCGGATCCCATGTTGCCCACAACGGCCAGCCCCGTGTTCATGCCTATTCTCATGTGCAGGATGGGCCTGTTTTCGGCTGCAAACTTCTCCCGCAGCCTGGCAAGCCTTTCCTGCATCTTCACGCAGGCAACACAGGCCCTTGCTGCGTGGTCGGGCATTTCAAGAGGAGCGCCGAAAAAGGCGATTATGGCATCCCCCTCAAACTTGTCCACAGTGCCCTGCTCTTCAAGGATGATGTCTGTCATATCCGTGAGGAACTCATTCAGCAACTGGACAAGCTCATTGGGTGTAAGGCGCTCGGAAATGGAGGTGAAGCCCGCCACATCCGAAAAAAATGCGGTTATTTCCCTTTCTTCGCCGCCCAAAGCCAGCATTTGGGGGTCTTTCATTATTTCGGCAACCACGCTGGGTGCCAGATAGGTGGAAAATGCCCCTTTGAGGAAGCGCTTTTCCGCCTCCTCGGTTACATACTTGTAAATGGTAAGGCCCAGATACAAAAGAAGTATGACCAGCACAGGATAGACAAGGCTTACAGCCAGGCCGAAGCTTGAAAATGCCACCTGGGCCAGGATGGCGGTGAAAATCAGGAGGCCAAGCACCAGCATACCGCCGGAAAAAACCTTAAGGCGGGGCAGTAAAAAGCCAAGCACGGCACCAAAGAGCAAAATTGCGGCAAGATCAATAATGGCAACCCAGTTGGGTTTTGTTACAAAATCATTGCGAAGTATGTTTTCCAGCACATTGGCGTGGATTTCAAGCCCTGGGAAGATTTTGTCAAAGGGCGTCACCCTCAAATCAAAAATGCCCACCGCAGTTGCGCCCACAAGTACGATTTTGCCATTCAGCCGCTCCTTTTCCACGCGGCCTTCAAGTATGTCGGTGACGGAAATGTGGGGAAAGGTCCTGCCAGGGCCAAAGTAGTTTATGAGAAGGTGCCCGGTTTCATTCACCGGCAGATTTGTCCTGCCCAGGCGAAGATTTCTGACTCCGAACTCGTCCACGGAAAGGACTATGTCCTCGCCCAGATAAGCCCGGAGGGTGGAAAGGGCTAAAGGCGCAAAGAATTCATCCTGACATTTTATGACCATGGGCATCCAGCGCACTGTGCCGTCTGAATCAGGAAACATGTTGAAATAGCCGGAATAGTCTGTGGATGAAGCTAAAAGCTCTATATTGGCCTGGGGCATGAAGGCAAAGGGCAGGCCGGCAAAGTCCTTGCCTTTCTGGGTTTCGTGGATAACCTGGTAGCGCGCCCCGCTTGCGTTTGCAAGCTGCATGGCAAGAGTCTGGTCGTCAACGCCTCCCACGCCCTCGCGGGACATCTGGAAAAAAAAGCCCAAAGCCACCGGCGCTTTGGAGTTTTTGATGGCCTGGGCCAGAATCGTGTCGTAATCGCCTGCGGCCCTGATGTTTTCCAGTTGGGCGAAAAGCTCTTTATCGAGCATTTTGCGCCTTGCCAGCTCTTCCTCCACCTGGCCTATGGCAAGGCTGGTGCTGGCAGGGTCAGGCTCCAGAAACCCGATATCCAGGCCTATGGCAGCGGCCCCTGCATCGGAAAGGGCGTTTATGAGTTCAGCTATCTTGGAGCGGGGCCACACCCACTTTCCCTGCTCGGCCAGGCTGCGCTCGTCAATGACGGCCAGCAAAACTTCCGGCCCCGGCTCCTTTGCCCCCCTGAACTCGAAGCGCAGATCCAGGGTTTTCAAATCCATAACCTCCAGAAAAAAAACCTTGGAAAGATATGCGCCGCAGACCACAAGCACAACAAAGATTGTTATGAAAAGGGCATTGACTTTGAATATGCGCCTTAAAAATTCCCGCATGGCTGGGCCTTTATAAAGAGTGGTTTTTTTGTTTTTCTTAAAGAGGCTTGCAAATTATTTTAGACACCTGCCTCCATTGCAGCAGCGGCAAGCAGGGGAATGAGTATTTCGTGGTGGCCGCGCAGATAAATGCCTTGCCCGCCTTCGGAAACAGGCCGGTTGACCACATTGGCGGCCACCCTGTACTGATGCTCAAAATCCAGGGCAAGAGCCGTGAAGCGGCTCACATCGTTGCCCAGGTTGCGGGCAAGGGAGACCGCCTTCAAGAACACCTCCGGCAGCAGCACGGCAGAGCCGACATTGCAGTAAACACCCTGGGCAAGGGTGGCCACAACGCCTGCAAACAAAAGAAAATCCCGGTGGCTTGCCCGGCCCGTTGCCGCAGCGTCAAAGCAGGGGTGCATGTGGATAATGTCTGTGCCTATCGCCACATGAACCGTCATGGGCAGGTTGAGGCGTCGGCCTGCCGCAAAGAGGCTCAAGCTGGCAAAGGGCAGGTTTTCCTCCACAATGGCCCTTCCCACAGCCTGGCCCAGGCCGCAGTCCCATTCCTGCGCCCTTGCAATGGCGCAGCACAGAAACTCGCCTGTTTCCCTGGCCATGCCAAAGCTGCCGTCCGGCAGGCTTTTTGCCACATCCTCGCTGGTTTGGCCTGCAAGGGCTATTTCCGCATCGTGGATTATGGCAGCCCCGTTGGTGGCAACGGCGCTTAAAAAGCCCTTTTCCATAAGGTCTATTATAATTGGCGCAAGCCCCACCTTTAGCGGATGCGCCCCCATGCCCCAAAGCACGGTTTTGCCCTCCCTCCGGGCCTTGGCAAGGGCGTTGGCAGCGGCCACAAGGCCCTTTGCGCCCAAAAAACCGGGCAGGCTTTCAATAAAATCCTTCAGAGTGCCGCCAACGCTCCAGGGCTTTGCAAAATCTTTTGCGCAAACAAGGCTTTGGCGCTCCGCCAAAGGATAGGTTTTGAGCCTTGAAAGGTCTGGCAGGGGAAAGGGGCCTGGCATTTTTTCTTCCTTTTAATCTTGAGCCTGGGCAGAATTAGCCGCGCTTTGGGGAAAGAGAATCTGCTCCACAAGGCTGCACAGGATGTGTCCCGCAGAGATTTGGGCCTCCTGAATGCGCGGTGTTTGGGCTGAATCCGCCACAAGGGACCAGTCTGCAAATTTTATCTGCCGCCCGCCGTCCTTGCCGGAAAGGGCCATGACAAAAAGGCCCATTTCCCTTGCGGTTTTCTGGGCTTCTATGACATTGGCCGACTGGCCTGAAGTGGAAATGCCAAAGGCAATGTCGTTTGGCTTGCCAAGGGCCTGAATTTGCCGGGCGAAAACCGTTTCAAAGGAGTAATCGTTTGCGTGGCTTGTGAGAACAGATGTGTCCGTGGTCAGGGCAATGGCTGCAAGGGCCTTTCTCTCCATTGCAAAGCGGTTCACCAGCTCGGCTGCAAGATGCTGGGCGTCTGCTGCGCTTCCGCCGTTGCCGAAAAAAAGAATTTTGCCGCCGGAAGCAAGGCAGCGGGCCATTATGGTTGCGCCCTCAACAATCCGGTCGGCATTTTGGCGGGCAAAGCTCTCAACAAGGCCTGCGCCTGTTTTTGCTGTTTCAATGACAAGGTCTTTCATTGGGTTGCCTTGGTGTTTGAGCCGGAAATGCGCCCGTTAAGCTCTGTTATGATGTCGCGGCACTGGTAGCCAAGCGCCAGCGCCCGTTCAAAGTGGGCAAGGGCGGCTTCAGGCTCTCCCCAGTGCTCAAGAATTTCGCCCATGCGAAAGGCATAAAGGCCGTTGTTCGGGTCAAGCTTCACGCTCTGGCGGGCAAATGACTTGGCTATCTGGGCGTTTTCGCCCATTTGTGTATAAACCCAGGCCAGGCGGGAAAGGGAATCCGCATCACTGGGCTTAATTCGCAGAACCCGCGAGTATGCCTTGGCTGCTTCCTTGTAAAGGAAAGCATCTGCAAGCATATCTGCAAGTATTTTGTGGGCTGCTATGGATTTGGGCCTTATTGAGGCGGCCTTTTCAAGAAGCTCGCGGGCCTTTTCCAGGCGGTTTAAACGGCTGTGGGCCTTTCCTGCCTGCACAAGGGCCTCGTAAAGCTCCGGCTCCACGGCAAGGGCCTTGTCAAACCAGGTTAGCGCGCTGTCCATGTCGTCTTGCAGCATTCTCACAAGGCCTATGTTGTAGGCTGGCATCACATTTGACGGGGCCAGGGCCAGGGCCTTTTGAAAATGCAAAAGCGCCTGCTCCATTTTGTTTGTGCGGCCAAGGCAGACCCCTAAACTGTTGTGGACATTTTCATTGTCCTTGTCCAGTTGCAGGGCCTTCTGATACTCGGCCAGGGCAAGCTCCAGGTTTCCTTCCTGATAATAGGAATCGCCGGAAACATTCAGGCTAACCGAATCAAAGGGGACAATGCGCCCCGGCCCCAGCAAAAGTGCGTGCATCAGGGCCTTGGCCGCATTTTCCACCACCTGGGCAGGGGAGTAATCCAGGGTTGGAAAAACGGCTATGCCCACAGAAACGGTGAAATTTTCGGTGGTTGTGGCCTTTTGCAGCTTGATGGCCAGCTTTTGGGCCTTTTTGGGCGTGAGGCCGGGAAAGGCGGCGGCAAGATGTGTTTCCCCAGCCAATCCCCAGAAGCCTTTGGATTTTTGAATGAGGGTGTCGGCTGCTGCGGCTGTTTCCACAAGGGCAAGGGCCATCTCGGACCCTGATGCCTGCTCCGGGGCCAGGTCCGGGCGGATTCCCATCACAGCGAAAACAGGGACATTTTTGAGCCGGATTTTTGCCTGATCCACAAAGGCTTTGCCAATGGGCGCTTCTGGAAATCTGGCGCTCATGGCATGGGCCGCCTGCCGGGAGTCCTCCGGGCCGGGTTTGGGCTTGGGGCTGCATTCCACCAAAAGGAAGTTGCGATCCACCTGGCGCTTTGAAAAAGGGGTTTCCTTTTTTTGGCTCATGGCAGTTTTTCCTTGCCCCTGCTCAATGCGCTGTCAAGCGCCGTGGCGATTGTTTCGGCCAATAGGGTAATCTCGCTTTTGTCTATGGTGCGCACATCCATAATAAAGGTGTCCTGCTCAATGCGGCCTATTACGGGGGGATTGGCAGCCCGCAAAACCCTTTCAATGCCGGAGGCTGAAAGGCTCTCATGGGTCAGGGCAACGCCAACGCTCTTGAGGCTTTCTGTGGGCAGCGCGCCGCCCCCCACCCTGGAGCCGGTGGAAAGCCTGCCTGTTGCAAGGCCGGTAACAGCTTTTTTGCGGATTTTTGCCTCAAGGCTGCGGGCCTTTGCAGCAAGCTCCTTTTCCGGGGCGCTTATCATGGCAAGGGTGGGGATCTGCCTTACCGCCTTTTCCGGGTCCCGATAAAGGCGAAGCGTTGCCTCAAGGGCTGCAAGGGTAAGCTTGTCAATGCGAAGCGCCCTTGCAATGGGGTTTTTCTTTATTGCATCCAGGCAGTCGGCCCTGCCGACAATTATGCCTGCCTGGGGGCCGCCAAGAAGCTTGTCGCCGGAAAAGGTCACAATGTCAGCCCCTGCTGCCACGGAATCGCTCACGGTCGGCTCTTTTGCAAGGCCAAAGCAGGAAAGATCCATAAGGCTGCCCGACCCCAAATCCTCCATGACCAGCAGACCTCTGTTTTTGGCCAGGCTGCACAAATCTGCAAGGGAAACGCTTGCCGTGAAGCCCACCACCGCAAAGTTGGATGTGTGGGCCTTCATGAGCATGGCTGTTTCCTCGTCAATGGCCTTTTCGTAATCA
>JASEHB010000459.1 GCA_030018745.1 Desulfatibacillaceae bacterium
TGGGTGGATCCGGAGCGCGTAACTCTTGCCGGCCCCAAAACCTGGATTGAGGATCGCAGCACTGTGGCCACACGCAAGGTGGATCTTTCGGGACGCAGGGAGACTTTTTCCGCCCAGGCCGGTCTTGTGCTTCCCGGCCTTGTCAGCAGAATAGGCCAGACCGCCCCTGTGCAGGTTACGGTGGAAATATCCCAGCAAAATGCGGTTAAGTGGCTAAGGGAAGTTCCTGTTGTTGCCAAAAATGCCCCCCAGGGGGCCGTAATTGGGCCTCGTACCATAGACCTGCTTGTTAAAGGGCCGGTGCAGAAGCTTGATTCCCTTGATGTAAGCAAAGATATTACGGCAAGCATGAATCTGGCCGGCCTGGGGCCGGGGGTGTTTGTCCGCCGGGCGACTATTGTTCTGCCTCTTGAGCTTATTCTTCTGGATGCTTCCCCCGAAGTTTTCACTGTGAGCATACAATGAGGAAAAACCATGCTTTTAGTCATTGATGTGGGAAACAGCCACACGGTTTTGGGCGTGTATGATGACGGCAGCCTTGTGGCTGACTGGCGGGTGCGAACCCAGAAACAGAGGACCGCTGATGAGATTTTTGTGGCCCTAAACCAGCTTTTCGGCACCAGGGGACTTTCCTTTGACAGCATTGAGGATACGGTCATAGCCTCGGTGGTGCCCAAGCTCTCGCGGGCCTTGGAGGAGTTCTGCATAAAGTACCTGGGCCATAAGCCCCTTTGGATTGAGGCCGGCCTGGACCTGGGAATGCCCATCCTTTACGACAACCCGGCGGAAGTTGGAGCAGACCGCATTGTAAATGCCGTGGCTGCCTATGATAAATATCATAAGGCGCTTATCATAATAGATTTTGGCACAGCCACCACCTTTGACTGCATTTCAGGGGAAGGCGAATATCTTGGCGGGGCAATAAGTCCTGGCATTGCCATTTCCAGCAACGCTCTTTTTGACAATGCGGCAAAGCTGCCAAAGGTGGAAATCACAAGGCCGCCGGATAGGGCCATTGGAAGAAGCACGGTAAAAAGTATGCAGTCGGGAATAATTTTGGGCTATGCAGGCCTGGTGGACGGTCTGGTGGGGCGCATAAAAAGGGAGATGCTGGATAACCCTCGTGTTATTGCCACCGGCGGCTTGGCAAGCCTTATGGCTGATGTTTCCGAAAGCATAGAGTCCGTGGACCCGGATCTCACCCTGGCAGGCCTTTATATTATCTACCAGCGGCTTAAAAAGATTGGGGAGGTCTAAAGGGGGTTAAGCCCGGCTTTCCAGGTATTCCAGAAAGCCACGGATGCTGTTTTCCAGAAAGAATTTTTCCCTTGCCCTGACAGCCATTGGCAGATTGGCAAATGCCGCCAGAAACGGGTCGCTCTCAAGCAGGCGGTCAAGGCAGCCCTGCAAAAGGTCTTCGCCCGTTTTTCGGCCCAAATCCTTTGTCCTTCTTATTGTTTCCAGCCAGGCCTTTAGCTGCTCCTTGTGCGCCCCGGCGCGTTTTTTGCCATCCAAAGTTGCGCCAAAGTGGCCGTAGCAAAGCATTTTGTGGGGGGTATTCAGGATTTTTTCCAGGCTTTTTAAGCTTGTTTCCATAAAAAATCTTGGGGGCGTTGCAGGTCGCAGGTAAAACCCGTCATCAGGCAGAGTCAGACATACTCCGGCAGCCTCTCCGGCAAACAGAATGTCACCAACCTTGTAGCTCACATGGTGGGGGGCATGGCCGGGGGTGGGGATTGCTTCAACCCCGAATTCAGCAAAAGATGCGGCATCTTTGAGCAGGGCCGTATCCAGGGGCGTCATTGGGCCGTAGGCAAGGGCGGTTTCCTTCAAGGTCTTTACGCTTCCATCCCACAACCGGGAAGGTTCCGCCAGGTGGGGAATGCCCTTTTCGTGGCACACCACCGGCATTTTCCCCATTTTTTTTACAAAGTCTCCGGCCCCGCCTGCATGATCCAGATGAATGTGAGTAAGAAGCAGGGCATCGGGCCTTTTGACTCCAAGGCTTTTTATGGCCTCAATCAGAACGGTTGTTGTGGAGGCCGGGCCGCAGTCCACCAAAAGGGTGGATTTGCCCTTGTAAAGCCAGGAGCCGATGAAATTGGAAAAGCCGGAAAGAGTGGGCTGATCGAGCCTTATGAGAAAAAGTTCAGGCAATATCTGGCGGATGAGC
The DNA here is from genome assembly GCA_030018745.1 of Desulfatibacillaceae bacterium. GTDB lineage: Bacteria > Desulfobacterota > Desulfobacteria > Desulfobacterales > Desulfatibacillaceae > JAGVAW01. Next base: position 2,174 of record JASEHB010000459.1, read on the forward strand.
ATGGTATTTTTCTAGTCCATACCAATTGCCTGCTCCAGCTTCTTTATCTGGACGCGGATTTCTTCTTTCTGCTCAACAGAGAGCTTCGGGTCTTCCAGGCGGCGCACAAGGCTTGCCAGCATCATCTCTTTTCTGTAATCCGCGCAAGCAATTTTCATGGTCAATTTTTTTGGCAAAATGCAGCCGGGCTGCACAGTAATGGTTTTTAAACAGGCCTTAAATCCTGTCGAGCTTTTTAAGGATATCAACAAACACCTTGTAAAAGGAATTATGCTCTGCAAGGGCAGAGTGAAGAACTTTCTCAACCTCATTCAAGTTCTTGGTGTTTATCACCACATTAACGCTTTTGGTGAATGCAGCCATATTGTCCATGGTACGGTGCTTGGTGGTTATAAGGGCCACAAACATCTGCCGCCTTGTGGAAATATCCTGGCGGCCCAGGTATTTCAAAACATGATTGTTTTCAGGGTTGTCCGTTTCAAAAAGCTCGTTTAGAACAATCAGCGTGAAGGTGTGGAAACGCATCTGCTTTAAGGCATCGCGCGCGCTGGAAGCATCTGTTG
>JASEHB010000460.1 GCA_030018745.1 Desulfatibacillaceae bacterium
CTCGTTTGTGGCTTTATTTTTTTCCAAATGCGGTTGCCCTGGGCAACACTGCTTTTGCCGGGTCAGGCTATCAGCCAGCCGCAAAGGCGCATCCTGCACAAATTGCCAGGGTTGACGCAGACGGCCCTTTGTATCTATATTTTGGGCGCAACCGCTTTTTTTTGCAGGTTGGTTGTTTCAGGGGCATACCCCTTGCCGAAACTTTTCATTGCAGCGGAATCTTTTCCAAAAGCCAAAAGGAGTTTGTTGTGCGCGTCCTTTTAATCCGTATATTGGTGGGGCTTGGCGCTTCCTTTCTGCTTTTGCAGTTCTTTTACCCGGATGCAGGGATTGAAAGGACCATAGGCCTTGCAGGGCTGCTTGTGGGCCTGGCCTATGTAAAGGAGGCCCTGGGCGCAAAGTACCGGGACAAGCCGCCGGAAGGCTGATGCCCGCCCCCCAAAACAGGGCCGCACTAATTCTATTTATAAGGAACGCCAAAACTTGTGAAGCCGCTTATTCTTGGCACCGCAGGCCACATTGACCACGGCAAGACCTCCCTGGTCAGAGCACTCACCGGCATTGACACGGATCGCCTCAAGGAGGAGAAGGCCAGGGGCATAACCATTGAGCTTGGGTTTGCCTCCTTGACCCTTCCTTCCGGCCAGAAGGTGGGCGTGGTGGATGTGCCGGGCCACGAAAAGTTTGTCAAAAACATGGTGGCAGGCGCAACAGGCATTGATGTTGTGGCCCTGGTGATAGCCGCAGACGAGGGCGTTATGCCCCAGACCCGCGAGCACCTGGATATCTGCAGCCTGCTCAATGTGCAGCACGGCCTTGTGGCCCTCACCAAAGTTGACATGGTTGATGAGGACTGGCTGAATCTGGTTGTTGATGATCTGGCCGCCTTTCTGGAAGGCTCCTTTCTGGAAGATGCGCCGGTCATTCCCGTATCATCGGTCACAGGCCAGGGCCTTGATGATTTTATAAAGGCTCTGGACCAAATCTGCTCAAAAATCCCTGCCCGCTCATCATCAGGCCTTTTCCGCCTTCCTGTTGACAGGGTATTCACAATGAAGGGCTTTGGCACGGTTATCACCGGAACCCTGGCAGCAGGCAAGGTCAATGTGGGTGATTCTGTTGAGGTCTATCCCACAGGCGTCAAATCCAAGGTGCGGGGCTTGCAGGTTCACAACGATTCGGTGCCAGAGGCCTTTGTGGGCCAGCGGGTTGCCATAAACTTTCAGGGCATGGACAAAGAGCAGGTGGATCGCGGCCAGGTGGTGGCCTTTCCCGGCACCCTCATCCCCTCCTATATGCTGGATGTCTCCCTCAACCATCTTTCAACAGCCCTTCGTCCCATCAAAGACGGTGCCAAGGTGCGCTTTCATGTGGGAACAAGCGAGGTCATGGGCAAAATCGTGCTCATGGAAAAAGACCGCCTTGAGCCGGGGGAATCAGCCATTGCCCAAATCCGCACGGATGCGCCCGTGGCAGCAGTCCGCGATGACCGCTTTGTTTTGAGAAGCTACTCGCCGGTTGCCACAATAGGCGGCGGCTTTGTGATAAACCCCCTTGCCCGCAAGCACAAAAAGAACAGGCCCCAGGAGATTGAAGCCCTAAAGGAAATGGCCCAAGCCCCCCCGGCGGAGCTTGCCGGGCTGTGCGTGGAAAGCGCAGGGTTTTCCGGCGCAAGCCTTGCCGAGCTTCTCATCATGACAAACCTTTCAACAAAAAAGCTTGAAGAAGCCACCGGCAAGCTGCTCTCCAGCAGAACCCTCATTCTGGCGGACAAGGATTCGCGCACCCTCATCCACGCGCGGGTGATGGAAAAGCTCACCCAAAAGGCAAAAGGCCACCTTGATACCTTTCACAGCGCCAACCCCCTAAAGCCGGGAATGCCCAAAGAGGAGCTTAAAAGCAAGTTCGGCTTGGCGCTGGCCCCAAAAATATTCAGCCTTCTACTGGAAACCATGAGCAGCGCCGGGCTTGTGGTGCCTGAAAAAGACATCCTTCGCCTTGCCGGGCACAGCGTGCGCCTTGAGGAGGACCAGGAGCAGATAAGCCGCAAAATGCTTGAAGCCTTCATGCAGGCAAAGCTTGCCCCGCCAACCGTGAAGCAGCTTGCCCAGGATCTTGAACTGACGGAAAAAAAGGCCCTTGAAATTTTGAACCACCTCACAGGGCAGGGCAATCTGGTTAAGGTCAAGCAGGATCTTTACTTTGACAGCGCGGCGATAAATGACCTTAAAGAGCGGCTCACAAGCCACCTCAAAGAGCATGGCGAGATTTCCCCACCCCAGTTCAAGGACATGACCGGCCTTTCGCGCAAATACCTTATTCCGCTTCTGGAATGGTTTGATTCGGCAAAGATAACGATAAGGATAGGGGACATCCGCAAATTAAGATAACTCTGCCAGGCGGAAAGGAGAGTTAACATGAGCAATGGAGAACCGGGAGATTGGGAAAACACTCAAGCACAGCTAAAAAACCCCAATCCAATAATCGGGGATAAGACTTGGTTGCAACATAAAAAAGGAAACCAAACTTTTGAGATTGATCTGATGCTGCTTAAAGGAAGTACAATGGATGAGATGGTGGACAAAATTGCCCCGATGAGCAAAGATAAGAATAAACCAAGAAGGGCAGTTGAAGCCCGTATAATGGATCATATTGAGCACCTTCAGAAAGGAGATGCCAAAGGGAATGCAAAAGGTATGCGTCCTCATTATCTAAAAGTGGAACAAAAAAAAGGG
>JASEHB010000013.1 GCA_030018745.1 Desulfatibacillaceae bacterium
AGCCTGCCCCGCCAGGATATGGAAAATGTGCTTGCCGAGGCAATTTTAAGGGAAATCCCCCGTCTTGAGCGATTTCTGCCCACACTGGGAATGCTGGCGGCCATTGCGCCTCTTTTGGGGCTTCTGGGAACAGTCACAGGCATGATCAACACCTTTGAGGTGATAACCTTTGCAGGCACGGGCGACCCGCGCCTCATGTCCGGGGGCATTTCCGAGGCCCTTGTCACAACCATGCTTGGCCTTTCGGTTGCCATTCCGGTCACCGTTGCCCATGTTCTGCTTTCCCGCATGGTGGAGCGCATTGCAATTCAGATGGAGGAAAAGTCCATGGCCCTTGTCAACGAGCTTGCAGGACAGCGGGAGGCCTAAATGGGCGCAGGGTTTTACAGCGCCCTGGCAGGGGCTGTTGAGCATTTTGAAAGCGGCGGGCCGCTCATGTATCCGCTGGCTCTGCTATGTGTGGTGCTGGGCCTGCTCATAACCTACAAGGCACTGTGGTTTTTCCGCATGAACCACAAAGACGAGGGCCGCGCCCAGGCCTGCCTGTGGGTGGAAAGGGGGCAGCCCGATAAGGATGCCAACCCCCACAGCCTGGCAAGCCTGCTGGTAAAGCCCTTTCTGGCCCGCAGAACAGGGGACCCCAAAACTGACAGGGGCATTTTGCAGGAAATAGAGAAAAGCCTTTCAGCAAGGCTTTTTGATCACCTTGCAGCAATCGGTGTTCTGGCCGGCATTGCGCCGCTTCTTGGCCTGTTGGGAACCGTTCTTGGCATGATGGCGGCCTTTGATGTGCTCATGGCCTTTGGCACAGGCAATGTTGCTGCCATGAGCAAGAGCATTTCGCAAGCTCTTGTAACCACAAAGACAGGGCTTCTTATAGCCATACCGGGCCTTTACGGGAAGGGCTTTCTGGAAAGGCGCGCCCAAAACGCAAGGATGCGCCTTTCGCGCATTGTCATGCACCTTGCTGTTAGGGCCGGGGAGAAAAGCTCATGTTAAACATTGCCCAAAGCCGCAGGGCCTTGCGCAAAACCGTGGATATAAACATTGCGCCCCTTATTGACATGGTTTTCATTCTGCTCATTTTTTTTCTTGTTACCACCAGCTTTGTGCGGGAAACGGGCATTGATGTGAACCGGCCTGTTGCAGGAACGGCCACAAGCCAGGAAAAGGCCACAATCCTTGTGGGCATAACAGCGGATAACCGCGTTTTCATGGAAAAAAGACAGATAGACATAAGATCTGTTGGCGTGAACATTGAGCGGGCAATGGCCGAAAACCCCGAAGGCCAGGTGGTTGTGGTTGCAGATAAAGACAGCAGCACAGGCACGGTGATAGCGGTCATGGACGCGGCCCGCATGGCCGGGGCAAAAAGCGTTTCTCTGGCTGCAAGCCTTGAGCAGGGGGCTTTTTAGGTGTCAGGTGAAGGCAAAATAGGCGCCCTTTTGCCTCCAATAAATTCAAAAGGCGCTTTTGGCCTTTGGATTGCGGCCCTGGCAGCAGCAGGCATTTTCACCCTTTTTCTTTTCGGGGCGCTGCCTTTTTGGATGTCAAAACCTGTTAGGCCCCGCCTTGTTGAGCCTTATGACCCCATCACCGTTGTGCGCGTTCAGAGGCCGGATACCCCTGCCCGCCAGCGGGAGCCTTTGCCGCCCAAGCCGGAGGAAAAGCCGCCGGAGCCTTTGAAAAAAGCCGCATTGCCCCGCCCCGAACTTAACCGGCCCAGGCTGGACTTTGCCGTGAACCCCAGGCTTGCCCCCACAAAGGGGGATTTGTCCCTGCCTTCCTTAACGCAGCTTTCCCTTTTTGCCCTGCCCCAGGCAGCAGACAGCCCCTTGAAAATGGACTTTTTGCCCGGAGAGCTTGATTTTCCCCTAACAGCCATTCATACGGTGCCGCCTGTCTATCCATTCAGGGCCAGAAGGCTTGGCATAGAAGGCTGGGTGAGGGTGGAGTTTGTTGTGGATGAAAACGGCGCGGTTCAAAACCCTGTTGTGCTGGAGGCAAGCCCGGAGGGCATATTTGAAGATGCTGTGCTCCAGAGCGTGAAGCTGTGGCGATTCTCCCCCCCCACCAGGGAGGGCAGGCCCGTGCGCACAATATGGGAAAGAAAAATAGAGTTCGCCCTGCAATGAAAAAGGCAAAAGCACCTGCCGGAAAAGTCAAGTTCAGTCAAGGCGCTTTCAGGCTTCAAGCAGTTTTATCAATTCATCGGCGCCAGCCTGGGTAAGGCTGCCCTTTGCCAGAGCCACATCCACGGTGGCCCTGCCAAGGCTTTTGTAAAGGGCCAACAAGTCCGGGGCTTTTTCCTGCATGTCCGCAATGTGCCTGCGCACGGTTGCAACATCTCCGCGGGCTATGGGGCCGGTCAGGGCATTTGGAATTCCCTGGGTTTTTATGTTGCCCAAAGTTCCCTGTATCAGGGGAAAAAGGCCAAGCACGGATTCTTGGGCACTTATGCCTGCGGCCTTGTTCAGCCCAAAGGCCATATCCAGCAGGGTTACAAGGTAATTGGAGGCCACCACTGCCGCAGCATGGTAAAGGGCCTTGGCATCGGCTTTGACCCTTGCGTGATTTGCCCCAAGGTCCGCCACTATGGTTCTTGCTATATCCAGGGCCGGGGCATCTCCCTCCACGGAAACAAGAATTCCCTCAAAAAGGTTAACGCCGGGCCTTGCTCCGGCAAAGCTCTGCAAGGGGTGCATGGACCCGGCATAAGCCCCTGCGCTGCGGGCGCTATCAAGAAGTTGGGAGGATGCTGCCCCGGAGCAATGGAGCACCACCGCGCCCTCTTTAAAGCCCCCGGCAAGGGCAATGGCCTTGCAGACCTCCTCGATGGCGCTATCGCTTGTGGTTAAAAAAACAATGTCAGCGTGTTGAGTTATTTTTGGCAGCGAGGTGCTTATGTTGTCGGTTTCAAGGATGCTTCCCAGGCGTTTTGCAGATTCTGCGCTCCTGCTGGCAACACCGGCAACAGGATAGCCTTTCTGAAAAAGGAGCCGTCCCAGGGCTGTGCCTAAAGTCCCGCATCCCACAATGGCAAAGGAGGGCTTGCTCATGGGGCCTCCATTAAGCCGCTTAAAAAACGGCTGTTATTTTAAATTTTGTAAATGACCCGGTCTTCGGTGATGAGGATGTCCACAAAGCGGTCGTGGTTCTCCATGGGAACCTGGTTAACGATTTGATGCTCCATTGCCAGGGCCACCTTGCGCGTTGTGGAGGGCAGCTCTGGAATGAGCCTGTCGTAGCAGCCGGTTCCGTAGCCCAGGCGGCCTCCCCGCTCATCAAACACAAGGCCTGGGATGATGGCCAGATCCACAAAATCCAGAGGAACAAACTTGCAAGAGCGCGGGTCCGGCTCCTGGCGGCCGGTTACCCCCCGGCGCAGGGAGTTGCCGGGCTTTTCCAGGCGGAAGCTTAAAAGGTCGAAGGTTTTTGGATGGGTCACGGGCAGAAGAACCACCTTGCCCAAAGAAAAGCATTCTTCAAGTATGCGTCTGGATTCAGGCTCTGTTGGAAGGCTGGCATATAAAAGTATTGTCTGTGATTCCTGAAAATTGGCAAATTCAAAAAGCCTTTCGGCAATGGCCTGGCTCTTTAGCTCGTACTGCTCATTGCCCAGAGCCTCGAACCGTTTTTGCGCAGACTGCCTTAACTCGCGCTTTTTAAGATTAACTTCATCCATGGGCATTCTCCGTGCCGGCCTGCCCTGCGGGCTAGCGCCATTGACTTCCTTTTGGGGGGAAAAGATTCCTGCCGTCAAGGCGGTGTATTTGCTTTTTCAAGAAGCTTGAATGAGGTGTTCCGGGCCAGGCCCGGAGCCTATTTTGGCCCAATTGGGCAAATATTAAACCCGGCTGCAATGGCAAGACACCATAGTTTACGGCAAAAACATCAAGAGTTCCTGCACCGGCATTTTTTCCTTCCAGAGCAGGCAAAAGGCCCGGCCCTGTTGTGCAACAGCGTTCCAAAAAGAGTAAATTTCTATCACACTTTAAATTAAAAGTCAATAAATCGTTTGATAACCAATCAATATCATTTGTATTAGCATTTCAGCCCCAAGGCGGCCAAATTGCTTTTGACAAGCAAAACTTGCGGCCAAATTGCTTCAAAGGCCTTTTTACAAAGGCTTTTGGCCAGGGTCATGCCTATTTGAAGGTCGCCTGGCCCTTGCACCGGGGCGCAAAATTTGGTTATGGTGCCGGGTATGTATGCTTATATGGTTCCATCCCTTGTTGCGGTTGCAGCCCTTTTCGGGCTTTTTTTGCTCACACGCCTGGCCCTTGGCGGAGTGCCTTTGCTTATCTCCGTGCGGGTGTTCTATGCCATGGCCATGCTTCCTGTGGCAGCAATCACCGCATCGGCCATGTGGAGGCATCTGGCCGGGCCAAGGCTGGTGGCCCCGGAAAGTTTTTTTGCCTTTGCAGCCCTGGCCTGCGGCGTAGTTCTGGCTGTCATCAGCCGCAGGTCCGGCTCCTATTACATTCTTGGAATCCCTTCCCAGGACTTTTTTGACTCCCTGCACAAAACCCTCAAGCACAAGGGCCTGTCATACGAGGAGAATCTGCCTGATCTGAAGATAAAGGACGGCCCCCTGCTTTTTGTTGAGGCCTTTGAGGGCCAGGACACGGGCCACATAGGCGCCCAGGCCGGGCAGGACAAAAAAATTGTAAAGGAAATTGCCCAGGGGATAATAGGCCGGTTTTCCGTTTCGGGCCAGAAGCCTGGTACTCCGCCCCTGCTGGCTGTGTTTCTTTTTTTGTGCCTGGGGGCGGCCCTTTGGAGCCATATACAGATAAGCTCTGTAAACAGCGGGTTTTATCTTGACCAGGGTCACAAGCACATACAGGAAGGCCAATATGAAACAGCTTTAAAAGCCTTTGAAATGGCCTGGAAGCAGGACACCGGAAACCCTGTTGCCCTTATGTGGCAAGGGGTTGCCCTTGCCCACCTTGGGCGTCATGCACTGGCCGAGGCTTCCATGAGAGAGGCCGCAAGGCTTGACCCAACAGACTGCGAAATAATGACCAACCTGGCCAGGCTCAAGGCAACTGCAAGCGACCAAAAAATTCTGGACGCCCAGGAGGCTCTTGCCCTTATGCAAAGGGCTTCCTTTTGCCCGCAGACAGCTTTTTTTCTGGACACAAAGGCAGCGGTTCTTGCCAGGGCAGGAGACTTTGAGCAGGCTGCCAGGGTTCAGCAGGAGGCTATTGAACTGCTCAAGACCATGAATGCAGGCAAAGAGCTTATGGAGCAGGTGCAGCATCGCCTGTCGCTCTATGAGGCAGGCCTTGCCTGGAGCCAATAGGGTTGGTTGAGGTCTGTGTTTTCCTGCGGCGTTTATGCCTCAATGCAAAAAAAACGAAAAAAGCGGGGGAGGGCCTTATGGAAAAGGCTCTCCCCCGTAACATTTTTCGGGCCGGAATATTTTTCGCCGCCTGTTACTGAAGCTGGCTGCGCGACAGCTTGAGCACATTGCGGGCAATGATAAGGTGCTGAATCTGGCCTGTGCCTTCAAAGATGTCCAGAATCTTGGAGTCGCGCATCCATTTTTCTGCAAGCTCTTTGGTGGTGATTCCCAGAGGCCCAAGTATCTCCGCGCATTTCTGGGTGATGAGCGTGCCGCCACGGCCTGCCTTGGCCTTGGACATGGAGGCTTCCAGATTGTTGAAATCGCTGTTGTCAGCCATCCAGGCAGCGCGCCAGGTCAAAAGGCGCATGGCCTCAAGGGTGGCTTCGGCCATGTAGTAATCCTTCTGGCGGGCAGAGCAGTTGTTGGGGCTTTTTGTGTAGTCAAGCTTTTCGCCTGCCTGCTCAAGCTTTTCGCGGGTGAGATCCAAAGACGCCCTGGCAACGCCAACAGCCATTGCGGCCACCATGGGGCGGGTGTTGTCAAAGGTTTTCATCACCCCTTTGAAGCCTTCGGTGGTCTGCTTCACTTCAGGGCTGCCCAGGATGTTTTCCTTGGGTATGCGGCAGTTGTTGAGCACAAAGGTGCCCGTGTCAGAGGCCCGGATGCCAAGCTTGTGCTCAAGGTGATCCAGGGTGAAGCCAGGGGTGCCCTTTTCCACCACAAAGCTCTTTATTCCAGCCTTGCCTGCCTCTTTGTCCACCGTGGCCCAGACCACAACGCAGTCGCAGCGGTCCGCGCAGGTTACAAAAATCTTCTCGCCGTTTAAAACCCAGGAGTCCCCATCCAGATCCGCTGTGGTTGAAATGGAGCCTGCGTCCGAGCCGGATTCCGCCTCGGTTATGGCCATTGCAGCCCATTTCTTGCCAAAGCGCTCAAGCTGCTCGTCTGTGGCAACAGCGGCAATGGCTGCGTTTCCAAGGCCTGCATTGGGTATGGAGAGCATAAGCCCGCAGTCGCCCCAGCACATTTCCTCAACTGTCACAACAGTGCCAAGATTCTGGCCAATCTTGCCAGGGTCTTTGGGCTTGTCCTTTTTTTCGCCGTCCTTTTTCTTCTTGGCCCGGCCCATGACCTGAATGCCGCGGAAGGCGTCAAGCTCGTTGGGATATGCGTGTTCGGCCTCATCGTATTTCCTGGCAATGGGCCGCAGCATACTTGCCGACACATTGTGCATCCCTTCGCGCACCTTGATCAGGTCCGGCGGTGGTTCCAAAAATGCCATGATATGCCTCCTTAAAGATTATTAGCGCCACAGCGCATAAATTTGCCTAAAAACTAAACTGTTGCAATGCCTTCCCATGTGGCCACACCCCTGGCGTTGCGGTAGCGCCTTTCCTGGGGATAATCCCTTATGTAGCCGTGCCCGCCAAGCACCTGCACACCGTAGTCGCAGACCTTCATGGCTGTTTCACCCGCGTAGATTTTGGCAAGGTAGGCATCTCTTGTGGCGTCCCGCCCGGCTTCCAGCGCGCTTGCAGCCTTCCAGGCCAGAAGCCTTATGCAGTCCACTTCATAGGCCATTTCCGCAATCATGAAGGCAACGCTCTGGCGGTAGGCGATTGGCTCGCCGAACTGCACGCGCTTTTTGGCGTAATCCCTTGCCTGCTCAAAGCTGGCCCGGCATTCGCCCGCAGCAAGTGCCGCCACAGCAGCGCGCCCTTTCTGGATGAATCTGGCATAATCGCAGCCTTCTTCACCGCCAAGGCGGTCTTCGGCGGGAATTTGGCAGTCTTTAAGGGTGATTTCGTGGGTGTCCAGGGCGTAGAGGCCGATGTTCTTCTCCCTTTGGCCCACTTCAAGGCCGGGGGTGCCCGCCTTTACGATGAAAAGCTGGGGCTTGCCGTCAAGCTGGGCAGCCACAAGAATGTTGGGGGCAGAGGCTGCCTTGGGAACAAAGCATTTGGCGCCGTTTAAAATGTATGAGCCGTTTTTCTTTGTGGCCGTGGCAGCAAGGCTCATGGCGTCAAAGTCCAGGCGCGGCTCGCACACTGCGGCGGTTGATGGCTGGTATTTCTCGCCGCAACTGGCGGGCAGGTACTTCTTTTTCTGGCTGTCCGTGCCCATTTCCAGAATTGGGTTGATGAAAATGCTCGGCAGCATTGCAGCCACGGCAAAGGCCATGTCTCCAGCGGCAAGCTCCTCAAGCACAATGGCATTTAGCATGGGCGAATATTCCATGCCGTCTCCGCCAAACTCACCGGGTACTGCGGCCACGCAGGCGCCAAGCTCCCAAGCCTTTTCGAGATAATCGGCAGGTATTTCCCGATTCTCGTCCATGTCGTGAGCATTGGGCGCGACAATGTCGCGGACCACCTCGGCAAAGCTGGCCTTGACCATCTTTTGTTCCTTGGTCAGGGAAAAACCGAACATTGCTGCCTCCTGATTGGGGTTAAGCGCGGCGGAAGACCCGGCAAAGGGCAAGGCGCCACGGAGAAATTAGACTGACATGTCAGTCTTATATGAGAGGCGCTTGCTCGTCAAGGATTTTTTGCTGAACCTGGATTATTAACGAGCCAAGATTTATGCACAGGCAAGGATAGAGGGGTGAAGACACACCAAAAGCATGTCGAAACTTGAGGTGGCACAGCCAGTGCGCAAACCGGCCTTACCCGCAGGGTGAAATTTTGCTGTTTGGACAATTGTGCATCAAAAGCGGAGGCATTTTCTGCCAGGCCTCAAAGACGCACTTATCCATGTGAAAACATATTGTATATTCCGATAGATGAAATTTTTTATGAATTATGCAGGTTAATTTCCGGACAGAAGATAGGTGCCCTTAAAAAAGCGAAAGCCGCGGGGAGGAACCGCGGCTTTCCGAGGAATAGGAGGAAAACAGATGAAGGGAGTGTCTTCACTGTTTGCCATGATATGTATGCAAGTTGTCTGCCAAAGAAGCCGGGCAACTTTTGCTTTATTATAATATGCTTAATTTTAAGTATATATTCGTGTCAAGCCAGGCCTGCCGCTTTTTTTGCGAAGCCCTGTTCATGCCGCCTTTGTTCACAATTGTGAACGCCCTTGCGCCTCCAATTATATAACCAACTGTTTTTGCTCTATTAAGCATTAAAAGCCGTCTATTCATTTTTTTGAACCAGTTTTCCTGGCATTGCGTGACATCAATAACCGATTGAATTTTTAGGCTTTTGATTTTTTTAACTATGGTCAGCCCTTTGAACCCTTTTCCATTTCCAGCTTTTTAAGCTTCTGGCTCAACCCGCTTTTGGCAATGCCAAGAATGTCGGCAGCCTTGGCCTGCACATTGTCTGCCATGAAAAGCGCCCTCTCAATCATGGCCTTTTCCACAACTGCAAGGGCATCGGCAAGCTTGGCCTGGGCAGGGATGCCGTCCAGGTACAGGGTGTTGTCAACAGAGCGGATGAATTCCTTGGGCAGGTCCGAAAGTTCTATGACAGAGCCGGGGCAGAGAATGAGCGCCCTTTCCACAATGTTTTCCAGCTCGCGGACATTGCCCGGCCAATAATAGCGGTGAAAAAGCCGGAGCACCTCCTGGGAGATTCCTGTCACTATCGAGCCTGCCGCCCTTTCGGATTCATATTTCCTTACAAAATGCTCCACCAGAAGGGTAATGTCTTCGGGTCTTTCCCGCAGGGGGGGAAGATAAACGGGCAGCACATTGAGCCTGTAAAAGAGGTCATCCCTGAAGCGGCCCTGCTCCATTTCGCTTTTAAGGTTGCGGTTGGTGGCTGCTATGAGCCTTATGTCAACGGATATGGGTTTCATGCCGCCCACCCGCTCAAAGGCCCTTTCCTGGAGCACGCGCAGAAGCTTGATCTGGAGGGCCGGAGAAAGCTCGCCGATTTCATCCAGAAAAAGGGTTCCTGAATCCGCCAGCTCAAAGCGGCCCTTTTTCATGTACCCGGCACCTGTGAAAGCTCCCTTCTCGTGGCCGAAAAGCTCGCTTTCCAATAAAGACTCCGCAAGGGCTGCGCAGTTTACCGCCACAAAGGGCCTGTCTTTGCGCTGGCTGTTGAAATGGATGGATTTGGCGACCATTTCCTTGCCCGTGCCCGATTCGCCTTCAATGAGAACCGTTGCGCTGGTGGGGGCCACCTTGCGGATGGTGGCAAAGACTTCCTGCATTGGCCGGCTTTTGCCTATTATGTTGTCAAAGCGGTAATGGGAGCCAAGCTGGTCGCGCAGCAGGCGGTTTTCGCGCAGCACCCTGCGCATGGCAAGCGCCCGTTTTACAAAAAGGATGAGCTGCTCGTTCTGAAAAGGCTTCCACACATAGCTGTGGGCGCCCATGTCCATTGCCTCAAGGCCCTTTTCAACCGTGCCGTAGGCTGTCATCATGATTACAGGGAGGTCCGGGTCCTTCTCCCTGGCGCGGGCCAAAAGCTCCATTCCGTCCATTCCGGGCATTTTCATGTCCGTGAGAAGAAGATCCACATCGGATTCCTCCAGAATGGAAAGGGCAACCTCACCGCTGTTGGCGGTCAGGGTCTCAAAGCCCTCATCCTCAAGGATGGCTGCAATGATGGGCGGATAATTCTTCTCGTCATCAACTATTAAAATCGTTTCCATGCTCTTTTCCCACAGGCATCTGAATCCACAGGCAAGCGCCTCTGCCCGGCGCATTTTCAATCCACACAAAGCCCTGATGGGCATCTATGATGTTGCGAACAACACTAAGCCCAAGGCCCGTACCCCTGTCCTTGGTGGTGAAAAAGGGGTTCCAGATTTTTTTCATGGCTGCATCGCTCACCCCCGGCCCCTGGTCCGTAAAGGACAGGGTGACATTTTCCTCGTCTGCCAGAATGTCCACGGTTATGACACCGCCTTCGGGCATGGCCTGCATGGCGTTGATGAGAATGTTCAGAAAACACTGGTACAAAAGGTTGGGGTCTGCAAAAATTTGGGGAAGATTAGGCCCGAACTGGCGAACCACCCGGTAGTTGCCCTCCACAAGACGAGGCCCAAGGTAAGACAGGTTCTTTTCAAGCACCTCCTCCACGCGGCAGGGCTTGAAATTGGGCGAGCTGGGCCGGGCAAAGTTTAAAAAATCCGTGATGATGTTGTTTAAACGCGTTGCCTCCTCGATGATGACATCTGTAAGAGCGCCTGACTGATTGTCCTTTTCCGCCCGTTTTTTTAAAAGCTGGGCTGTGGAGCGGATTATGCCAAGCGGATTGCGGATTTCGTGGGAAACGCCCGCGGTCATTTCTCCCAAGGCTGCAAGGCGCTCGGCCTCGGAAAGCTGCTCTTCGAGCTTGAGGCGCTCGGCAGCCCTTTTCAGAAGGATCTCCTCTCCTCTTTTAACATAAAGGCGCAGTATCAGAAACAGAACAAGCATTATGCTTGCCGAGGCCCCGACAATCATGATCTGGAACCTGAAAATTGTTGCATAGTCCTCGGAAAGATCCAAAACTATTTCAATGACGCCCAGCACCTCGCCGGAAAACCGGGCCATTGTTTCTTCTGCAAAAAGGGGTGCAAATGTTCTCAACTTGCTTTCTTCCGGCACGCCCAAAATTATGGACCAGAAGGGGCCGCGCTGCTCCAGCTTGGACGAGGCCTTGCCGGAGATGGCCTGGTTGTACTCGATTCCGCCTATAACCTCCTTGCCAACAAGGGCTTGGTTGAAGCTGTAGCTTATGACATCATTGATCCCGTAAATGGTAACCATGTCCACATTGAAGCCGTGCAGGGTACCCCGGACCACCTTGTCCATGCGTGCATACTGAGCCTCGTGGCGCAACTGGATTTTTCCGTACTGAAGGGCAGTCGGGATAAGAAACTGCAAGAATATCTGATGGTTGAGATTGCTGGCCAGCAAAAGGGCATATTCTTCGCTCTTTTCCAGCAAAACTCCGCGCGCCCTGTGGGATATTATTGTGGACAAAAGTATTGAGCCTGCAAAAATGACCACAAGGCTTATGTAGGTGAAGTTCTGAACAAGGGTGAAGGGACGGAAGGCTTCCCTGGAAACCCGCCCCGGCGGGCCGCCTGCATCCTTCTCCTGCTTGTTTGGGGTAAAAAAGCGAAGCATGGTATGGCCCAACCCCTTGTCACCGTGACAAATAACTTACCTTTGCTACAATATGACCCAAGGCTGCCAAGCGTCAAGGATTTGTTGCATGGACAGAAGCATTTGGAAAAAAATGAAAACCGCAGGCGATAGGGGCTGTTATAGGTCGTCATTTAAGGCTTGCGGGCGCAGTTGAAACGCCAATGACGGCCTTTTGCGTGAATTGCCGCTTTTGCAGACGAGAATGCAAGTTGGCTGCCTTGTCTTTTTTTGTGTTTTTCGTGGCTGATAATTGCTGTTTTCTTCTTCATTCACAGAATCCCTGCCTTAAATGGCCTTTGCGTGGCGGCAAAGGGCAAAAAACGGCTATTTGAACCACGAAAAGCACGAAAATAAACAGATTGAAAAAGCACCGGAACCATCATTTTGTTCTGGAAGCAAAGCCTGTTCGAGAATGATGGCTTAATGCTACCTTTAAGAAAAAGCCCAACAAACAACTTCTTTTCCAAAGGCTTCTGGCCCTGGGCCTATTCGTGTTTGCCCCATTGGCAAGGGCCATGATATGGTGCGGCAGTATTTGGCCGGTACTTTTCCCGCGGTTCTTGCAGCGCAAAAATTTATAAGGAAAGCTTTTTTTAAATGGGAAAAAAAGTTCCTGTTATTGTTGGGTTTGCAGGCTTTTCAAACACGGGCAAGACCACGCTTATCAGCAATCTTATTCCTTTTTTTACAAAAAAAGGCTTGAAGGTGGCCACATTAAAGCACGCGGGCCAAGGGTTTGATATGGACCGGCCCGGCAAGGACACCCACAAGCACAAAAGCGCAGGGGCTTCATCGGTTATGATAGTGGGGCCGGACACAATGGCCCTTATCCGGGATATGGAAGAGAGGCCCCTGGTGCCGGATATGGTTGGCACCTACCTTGCGGATGCGGATATTGTTCTGGTGGAAGGCTTTAAGAGCCAGGATCACCCCAAGGTGGAGGTGCTGGGGGACGACCCGGCAGCAAGGCCCCGTCTTGCTGTGGATTCCGGCCTTGTGGCAGTGGTGGGGGACCAGGAAATTGAAGCTGGCGTGCCGGTTTTCTCCCCTTCAAACCCGGAGGGGTTGGCCCAATGGATAGAAAAAACCTTCCTTGACAAAGGCCGGTAGGCAAGGGTGAGGCAACCCGACTGGATTCTGTAACCCTGAAAATCCGACACCTTTTGAAAATTTGCAGACTGTCAGGGCGCCTTTTCCAGAGCCAGATCAATGAGGCGGTCCAGAAGGGCTGAAAAGCTTATGCCCGCGGCATTGGCGGCCTGGGGCAGAAGGCTGGTGGGGACCATGCCGGGAATGGTGTTGGTTTCAAGAATCCAGATGCCATCCTTGTCAACCATCATGTCCGTGCGGCTGTAACCCTTGCAGAAAAGCGCCCTGTGGCAGGCCTTGGCAAGGTCACAGGCTTGCTGGGTAAGCTTTTTGCTCAAGCGGGCAGGGCACACTTCTTTAGTTGCGCCCGGCTGATACTTGGCCTCGTAGTCAAAAAAAGTGTAATCAGGGCCGGGAATTATTTCCACTATCGGAAGAGCTGTCAGCTCGCGGTTGCCAAGCACTGCGCCTGTTATTTCCATGCCCTGTATGCAGCGCTCCAGCAGGACGGTATCATCCTGCTCAAAAGCTTTTTCCAGGGCAGGGGCCATCTGGCCCGGCTCGCCCACAATGGACATCCCCACAGAGGAGCCGCCTGCAACCGGCTTTACAACAAGAGGATAACCCAGTCTTTCCTGGGCCTTTTCTGCCCGGCTTGTGTCAGCCCTTGTGCAGACCTCATAATCTGGCACAGGCAGGCCCTGCTGGGCATACATTCTTTTTGAGGCAAGCTTGTTCATGGCAAGGGCGCTGCCCAGCACACCTGTTCCCTGGTAGGGAATCCCCAGCAGGTCCAGAAGCCCCTGAATGGTTCCATCCTCGCCGTTTACGCCGTGCAGCAGCACAAAGGCCGCATCAATTTCATGGGCCTTTGCCACAAGAAGGGCCAAATCGTCTTTTGGGTCAATGCGGATTATGTCGTAGCGGCTTTTATCCAGTGCGGCAAAGACCTTTTCCCCGCCGTTTAAGGAGACGGCCCTTTCCGGCGAAGTTCCGCCGGAGAGCAAGGCAAGGCGCAGTTTCTTCATGGGGTTGGCATTTCCGGGCAGAAGATTTTTTATTAACAGGCTGCCGCAAGCTGCAAAAAAAAATTCCAGGGGGCAATCCGGCTTTCATGGGTTTTGGCGCAGACCCCACATTTTCCCTTGGAGCTTAACCGGGTCAGTCAAAAACGCTTTTTTTGGCCTTGTTATATTCCTCTTTGGTGATGAGCCTGCGCTCAAGAAGATAGTCAAGCCGCAAAAGCTCGCGCTCTCTTTCGGGGGAGCAGTCCAGCAGCTCGCAAGTCTTGGGCTTTACTTCAATGGCCTCCACCCTGGGGCGGTCGGGCTTGCCAAGCTTTATTTCAACCGCGCCGCCCAGCAAGCGCAGATCCACACTCCGGCCTTCAAAGAGGGGGTCCCGCAGAAGATCTCCCAGGGTCTGATGCTTTTGCTTCATGGACTGTAAAAAGCGGTACCCGGAATATACAATAAGCGCGCCGCCGGTCAGAAAAATCCAGGGCATATAACGCACAAGGCCCTGGAAGAAGATAATTGCAAAAAAAAGACCGCACACCAAAAGGGCATGAAAAATAAGAATGGAGTAGGCCATCAATATGCCGCGGAC
>JASEHB010000461.1 GCA_030018745.1 Desulfatibacillaceae bacterium
CACACGCCGCCAGTTCTGGGCAAGGGAATTTGATGAAAAGGATTTGAACTGCGACTTTTACGACTACTCCAACATTTACTCCCACAGAACCAGCCCGCATTCCCTTATAACCACCAACTGCATCTATTCTGAAAGGGCCAAAAATCTGACTGACCGGCAGGTGGTTGATACAACAATCAAGGAACTGGCCCAGTTCCTTCCTGAAGCAAAGCGCGCCAAGCTTGTCCACAGCCTTGTGGTGAGAATACCCATGGCCATTCACTGCCCCCACCCAGGCACCGAAAGGCGCAGGCCACCCGTGGTCACGCCTGTGGAAAACCTTTTTGTAGCCGGAGACTGGTGCGGTACCCAGGTGCCTGCATCCATGGAAAGTGCTTGCTGCGCCGGATGGCAGGCAGCAGAAGCAGTTCGTGAAAAGGAAGGCAAACCAAAGAAAATGGCCCGCAAAGGCAAACCCGGCCAGGGCATTGCCCGCGCCGTGGAGCGCGTTACACCTGCCATGCGCGGCCTGCCCCTTTTTCCGGACCCAAGGATTTTCATACCATGAGGTTTTTTTGGGGCCTCAATAAAAAAAGCCTTTTTTGCAAAGAGGAAAACAAAAATGGCCGACAAGGATATTTTTACACAGATTCTTATTTTTAACGGTCTTGACCAAAAGCAGATGACCAAGGTCAAAGCCTGCTGCCAGGAGAAGGACTACACGGCCGGCTCAAGAATTTTTGCAGACGGCCAGCAGGCGGAAAACCTTTTTGTGGTGCTTGAAGGCCGGGTGGATCTGCGCTTTGAGATTCCGGGGCGGGAAAGCACCTCTTCAGACAACATCACAAGCGTCCGCCAGGGCCAGGTGCTTGGCTGGTCTGCGCTCATGCACTCGCCCATTTACAGCCTTTCAGCCTACTGCGCCACGGATAAATGCCGCCTGCTCAAGGTGAGCCGGGACTGCCTTCTGGCCCTGTTTGAAGAAGACCCGCGCATGGGCTACATTGTAATGAGCCACATGGCAGAGGTCATCCGCACCCGCTTCCATCAGGTGCAGGAGGAACTGGCCCGCAGAAAGGGCTTTCCAGCAGTGAGGCACTGCTAACCCGCATAATTCATGAAAAATTTTGCCGTTGAAGAATATATAATATGTTTTAAGGCAGATAAGCACATTTTTGAGTCTCGCTTAAAAATACAGTCTGCTTTTTCAAGCAAAAATTGTTTAAACGGCAAAATTTTTCACCCTGCGGGCGCGCCCTATTTGCACACTGGCTGCGTTATCGGGGACTCGGCATACAAATAGTATGCCTTCGCCCCTCTAGCCTTGCCAGTGTACAAATATTGGCGCGTGAATTATACGGGATAAAAGGCATAAAGGACAAATTAAAATGTATGATTCCCAAAAGTGCGATCTGTGCGGAAAATGCCTTGCCCGCTGCCAGTACATGGATTTTGACGAAAAAAGCGGAGCCAGCGCCATAAAAGAGCTTGCTGATGGCAAGGCTCCGGAGTGGCTCAACTCCTGCATCACCTGCTTTGCCTGCAGCGAGACCTGCCCCAACAGCGCAGATCCCTTTGATCTTATCGTAACCCGCATGGAGCAGTCGGGCAAATATCTGGACCCGGCTCTTGTGGCTGCCATGCACGGCCATTTCTCCCCCAAGGGCGACTACACGCCAGCCCCTGCCGGAGAAAGGGCGGTCTCCCTTTGCACCATTTATTCGGTTCTGCCGCCGGAAACCTTTACCGGCAGGCTTTTTGAAGGCCTCACGCCTTTGCGGGGCCGCTTTTTCTTCTGTCACATCCTTTACCTGCACATGGGCAACAAAAGCTTTTTTGAAAAGGAGATGGGTCCGGCAATAGAGCGCATTGCAGCCACCGGCGCAAAGGAGGTGGTCTTTGTGCATGATGACTGCTACACAATGATTCGCATGGCCCAGAATGCAGGGGTGAAAATACCTTTCAAGCCCGTGCATCTTCTGGAGCATCTGCGCGACTGGCTCAAGAACAATTCCGCCGCTATAAAGCCCATAAACAAGGCCCTTGCCTACCAGCGGCCATGCGCCTCGCGCCTGACCCCTGAAAAAGAGGGGCTTGTTGACGAAATTTTTGATCTTGTTGGCGCAAAACGGGCAGAGCGTGAATTTGACAGAAAAAACTCCCTTTGCTGCGGCCAGAACACGGGCGATGCCCTTGCAGCCCGCAAGAACATGGGGGCCTTTCAGGATAAAAACATTGCCGATGCCCTAAAATATGGCGCTCAAGGCATGGCCTTTCTCTGCCCCATGTGCATGGGCGCTTTGGGGGAGAAAGCCAAAAATGCAGGCCTGGAAACATGGTTCATTTCAGACCTGTGCAAGGCAGCCATAGGCGAAATTTAAAAGGCGGGTAAGGCTTAAAATGCGGCTCTTCCGGCTTTTGCGTACCTGATTTTAATCCGATTTTTTAATCCGGGAATTTATCATGTATCGTTTACATGATTGAACAAGGCTTTGAATTGTGGTAGGCAATTGAGATAAAATGAAAGCCTAAAGATTTTTGGAGAGGGCCAAAAGCAGGGGTTCCGGCATAAACTCTTTGATTTTAGGGGCTTGGCTCGGCACAATATTTTGGATGGAAGCTTGTCATCAAGAGGGCGGCAAGGTATTTGCAAACCTCTTGTGCTTCGCACCCCGGCAACAAGTACTACTGCGTTAAGTAAAGCCTGATAAAAAGGTTCGAGAAACTCGCCTCCTACA
>JASEHB010000462.1 GCA_030018745.1 Desulfatibacillaceae bacterium
GTTGTGCCTCTGTGCCTTTATCTTTTGAGCTTTGTAGTATGCTTTCTTTTTCCTGCTGCAAACCGGCCCTCCCCTGCCCGCACCCTTTTGCTTTTGGGGGCCATCTTCCTTTTTCTTATAACGGGCCACAGAGACATCCCGGTTCCTGCATCGTTGAGCCTTGCTGCGGCCTGCCTTTGCCTTTTTGCCATCTGCCTGTATTTTCACGGCAACCTGGAGCAAAGCAAGCCCCCAAAGGAGCAGCTTACCAGCTTTTACCTTTATCTTTCCCTTGGCGGCTGCCTGGGCGGGCTGTTGGGAGGCATTGCTGCGCCAGTTCTTTTGCGCAGCAATTTTGAGCTTCCACTCGTGCTCATTGTTGCGGCCATTTTCGGCCTTTCAAGCCTTTCATTTGCAACAACCCGCCGGGCAAAAACTGTAATTCTTGCCGGAGGCGCGCTTCTGCTGGCTGTATCTTACATTCAAAATGAATTTGGCTGGTTGAGCCAAGCCGAGCACCGGGCCAGAAGCTTTTACGGAGCTTACGAGATAACCGCCATGCCTGCTGTGGAGGGCCGCTGGGTTGAGGCAAGGCTTCTTACAATGGGAAACACCATTCATGGCGGGGAGGTAGTAACCCCGGACGGGCGATACATCCCCATGGCCTACTACCACCCGGAAACAGCCGCTGGAATGGCCCTTATGCGTTTTACCGAGGCCAAAAACATAGGGGTTGTGGGCCTTGGGACCGGCAACCTTGCCCTTTACGGCAGGCCCGGCCAGACAATGGACTTTTTTGAGATAGACCCCCTTGTAATCCGCCTGGCCACGGAGCGCTTCGGTGTTCTGGACAGCAGCAGGGCGGATATCCGCCATGTTTTGGGGGATGCCCGCCTGAAACTGGCCGACGAGCCGGACTTCCGCTATGATTTGCTTTTTCTGGACGCCTTTTCCAGCGGCTCCATCCCCATACATCTGCTCACCCTTGAAGCTGTTGAAATGTATCTGCAAAAGCTATCCTCCGATGGAATTCTGCTTTTCCACATATCCAACCGCTTTGCAGATCTTGCCCCTGTGCTTGTGTGCAATGCAAAAAAACTTGATCTGATAATCCGTGAGCACAACAGCATCGCAAACCCAATGCTGCACCAGTTTTCATCCCGCTGGGTGGCCCTTTCAAAAAGCCCGCTGTCCATGCAGAAACTTACCGCCGCAGCCCCAGGGTGGAAAACCCCGGATGAAGCCTCCCTGTGCTGGACGGATTCTTTTTCCTGCCTTTTGGATGTTGTGCGTTTTTCCGGGCGCAGGCAGTGAGCAGTTACCGTTTTCTTCATATTTGCAGCAAGTTATTGTGAAGCATCCTCGCTCACTGGCGACAGGCGGATATGCACAATGGGCTTGTGTTTGGAAAGCTCTGTCAGGTCAGGGGGGTAATCCTGCGGGGCGTGAACATTTTTCACCCCGAAACGGGCCATGTCATCAATGGACATGGTGAAGAAATCTTCTGCATCAAACTCTTCTGAGCCAATCCTGCAAATGTTTTCATCCACGCCTATTTTCGAGAAAAAAGCGGCCTGTTTTTCCCTGCTTTTAACCATATAGTCCCAGGTCTGCTCAACAAGGGCTTCAAACTCCGGCTCCTGTATAGGCTTGCCGCCTATGGCTTGGCGCAGTTGTTCTTCCACCTGCCCGCGGGAGAGCATATTCGACTGCATGGCGCTGCCATGCCACGCCACCACGGAGCCGGGGAGCAGGGTCTTGTTGCGCCCCGCCACAAAAAGATAGTTGGCGCAAGACGACATGCACAGGCCGTCAATCACCACATCCACCTTGTTTTCAAAAATCCACAGGCCCATGTCCATTCCGGCATTTATTTCTCCGCCCGTACTGTTCAATACCACTGTGCGGATATTTTTTCCGCGGACTGCCTGCATGAAATCTGACGAATTCTTCCCGTTGATATAGCCGGTAAAATAGGCTGTTTCGCCTTGAACAAGGATTTTTGCCGGAGTTTCGGAACCGGCCTGCACCCCGGCCATGGACGCCCAAAGCACAATCACGGTCAGAAAAAAACAGAGCGCAAGGCGCTCACTTGCCGATTCCGAAAACAGTTTGTGGTTATGAGTGCGCTGGCAGCTCAATTTCCTTGCCTTCTTTTTCTAATGACTGGATGCAGCCAAAAATCCCAGAGTTGCCAGAAGCACTATGGCAATCCCAAAACCAAAATACGCCACAGCAAAGGCGTTAAGGCTCTCAAGGCCTTGTCCTACAAGAATGTCTCGATTTAGAATATAGCCCCAATGCAGGGTGAAAAGGTAGTTTACAATAAGCGACAGGCGGATGCGCCCAAAAAGAAGGGTCAGTGTGGATATAAAAAGCAGCAGGCCTATCTGGTAAAGAGGGACAGCAAGTTCAAGCTGAACAAAGTCCAGAGGCATGGCAATCACTCCTTTGGGCCAGGATACCCAGGCGTTGGAATATTCAACAGATAAATTGCATTGATAACCCGCTTTATGCCGTGTCTGACAGCCTTGGGCAAAAAGCCGTTTTATTCCAAGCTTCCAGATAGTTAATCTTTTTTGCCCAATCCGCTGCAACTACTTTATTTTTTGATGATAAAGTGTTTATAGCAAAACAGAAAAATTTCTCAACAGCCAATCAGGGCAACCGCATTCGGAAAAAAAATAAAACCACAAACGAGCAGGGCGGTCTGAAGGGTTGAAAAT
>JASEHB010000463.1 GCA_030018745.1 Desulfatibacillaceae bacterium
CCCTCCCCCTTAAGGGCGGATGACCGGCATATTGACTTATAATCTCTTACCTTTTCATGCTTTTAAAAACAGGTGGTTGTTTAACTGCAATCAACCGCAAAACAGCGCAGTCAGCATAAAGGGTCTGTTTGGGCAGGCAGCTTGGCGCCACAAAAAAAACCGGCCCAAAAAAATCATGCCCCTGCTGATTGTGCAAACAGCGCCGGATTAAGTAATCCGGTTTTTTTTAAAAAAAAAGGTATTTTCAACATGGCCCAGAACAATCTTCTTACCCTAAAGGATGTGGATGTTGCCGACAAGCGCGTGTTGATGAGGGTTGATGTCAATGTCCCCCTGGACGCAAACCTCAACATAACCGATGACACCCGCATCCGTGCGGTTTTACCCGCCATAAACTATGCCCTGGATGAAAACGCCAGGGTGATAATTATCTCCCACATGGGCAGGCCCGGCGGAAAGCCCGTGGAAAAGCTCTCCTTAAAACCTGTGGCCAAGCGCTTTAGCCGCCTGTTAAAAAAGGATGTTCAGTTTATTCCTGACTGCATTGGGGAGGATGTTGAAAAAGCGGTGGCCCAGATGAATCCCGGCGATGTGCTGCTGCTGGAAAACCTGCGTTTTTACCCTGGGGAGACAAAAAACGAGGATGAATTCGCCCAGCAGCTTGCCAAGCTTTGCGATGTTTATGTGAACAATGCCTTTGCCGTGGCGCACAGGGAAAATGCCTCGGTTGTGGCCATAACAAAATATGCCCCTGTTTCTGTTGCGGGCTTTCTTTTAAAGAGCGAGCTTAACTACTTTGAAAGGGCATTGGAAAACCCGGCCCGGCCCCTGGTTGCCATAATCGGCGGGGCCAAGGTTTCCAGCAAGCTTGGCGCTTTTGAGAATATGCTAAAGCAGGTGGATAAATTCGTTGTGGGCGGTGCAATGGCAAGCACCTTTCTTAAAAGCGTTGATTACGATGTGGGCCAATCAATGGTTGAAAACGAGCTGCTGTGGGAGGCCCGCTCGCTCATGAAAAAGGCCTCCATGAGCGGAAAGGCCTTTTACATTCCGGTTGATGCAGTGGTTGCGGATCGCTTTGACCCGGAGGCCCAGTCCAAGATTGTGCCCATTCGTGAAGTGCCGCCCGACTGGATGATAATGGACATAGGCCCTGCCACGGCCCTTCTGTATTCCGAGGTGCTGGCAAGTGCGCGGACCATCATCTGGAACGGGCCTATGGGCGTGTTTGAGATGGACGCCTTTTCACGCGGCACAATGGCAATGGTCAATTATGTGGCCAATTCATACGCCCTTACCATAGTGGGTGGCGGCGACACGGATGTGGCAATCCACAAGGCTGGCGAGAGCCACCGCATAACCTACATATCCACGGGAGGCGGGGCCTTTCTTGCACTCATGGAAGGCAAAAGCCTGCCTGCTGTTGTGGCTTTGCAGGAAGCAGCCCATCGAACAGGCCTTGTTTAAGGTTTTGGCGCAGGGTGAATATCGGCAAACAACGCGGGCGGCCTGAAAAGGCCGCCCCATAAAAACGGAGGAAACAAAACCTTGCCCGCACATTGGAGATACCGCGAGGAGCTAAGCAGGCAGAACAAGCTCCGGCGCTCCATCTACGAGGTTCTTCGGGATCAGCTTGATGAGTACATGACAAACTATGGACTCATCCGCTCCTTTGGCAACTTTGTGGATTCCGGGCAGGACTACCCCTTTGTGGAAAAACGGGAGCTAAAGCCCCGCGCGCGCATTCCCCAGCAGGAATATGAGTCCCAGAACTCCTTTCTTGTGATTTTTCTTGAAGATACCATTGCGCCAATGCACAAGAAGTACCTGCGCTTTTTCGACTCCAACAAGACCACCAAAAAGAACCTGCTCAACACCAGCACAATCCATCTTACCGAAACCCTTGAGCGCAGCATAAGAAACCTGGAGGATATCCGCTTTGTGGACTTCATGGAAGAACTCATGCGGGTTGACTATGCCCTGCTCATCCAGAGGGACCCCTCCACAAAGGCGCGGAACCGCTATCAGCTCACCCACTTCCATGTGCGGGTGGACTGGCCCATAGCAGATGCCGCCGAGGATTTGGGCCGCTACCTGCGCTACATCTCCAAGGATCTTTACGAGCGGGGGGATGAATACGCGGAAAATATGCAGAAAAAGTTTTTCGAGTATTACGGAATGCCGGTTATGTCCGGCGGACGGCGCACGGCTGCCATTGTCGCGTCCCAGTATCTGCGCAGGCTGCCTTCAATTTCAACAATCTAT
Source organism: Desulfatibacillaceae bacterium (assembly GCA_030018745.1). Taxonomy (GTDB): domain Bacteria; phylum Desulfobacterota; class Desulfobacteria; order Desulfobacterales; family Desulfatibacillaceae; genus JAGVAW01. Next base: position 2,266 of record JASEHB010000463.1, read on the forward strand.
GTGGGCAGCTCCGAGTCGCGCACCCTTTTTAGAATAAGCGAGAGGGATGTTTCCAAATCCATTGTCATGCTGCTGGATAAAAAGGAAATGCTCGCAATCGCAGAATCAAATGAAATGGGGCTTGCCACCTTCATGAAAAACTTTGTTTTCTGGCGTAGCAGAAACCGGGGGGCGGTAATTTTCCGGGCCACCTATGCCAGAACAGCCGCTGCCCGCAGCCCGGAGGACAGCAAAATCCGAGAACTCAACCCGGATCTCAACTGGCTTTCCGTGGAGGCCCAGCACATTGTGCCAAGACCCGGCGTAACAAAGTTCCGCCCCCTGCCCTACAATGTCATTTATTCGTAGGTCTTACAGATAACAAAGCCTGTTATCATTGCATAAAAGCCACAAAAAACTGGAAAGACCCTCGGCTAACAGACCAGCCTGGCTATGG
>JASEHB010000464.1 GCA_030018745.1 Desulfatibacillaceae bacterium
GGCGAAGTGCAACGCAGCTATCGTTTTCCTGGCTCCGCCCCCCTACTCTATCTTTCCGATAACTGGTGTAATCTTCAACCCCCCGTGAAGAATGGCTGGCTTGTGCTGCCCCGGCGGCGCCAGTGAAAGCCAGCTCTTTTGGGGTACAAGAAGCGCAAACTGCCAGCCCTGCCAGCGGCTTGCCAGCCTCTTGCAAATGTTTGCAAACAGGTCCATTGCCTTTTTTTCGTCCATAAGCCTGCGGCCATAGGGCGGATTTATAACCACAAGGCCCGGCTGCTCACAGGGCGGGTTCAGGGCAAAAAAATCTTTTTGGATCACACTTGTCACATCTTTAAGATTTAAAGCCCCCAGCCGCTCCACAAGGGCTTCGCAGACAGGGCCGTCCTTGTCAGAGGCAAATATGAGGGGGCTTGAGAAGACCCTCTCCTGCTCCTTGGCCTTTTTCTTCAAATGCTCCCAGGTTTTAACTGAAAAGGCGGGCCAATAAAAAAAAGAAAAGTCGTGCAGCAGGCCTGGCGGCACACGCTTTGCGTAAAAGGCTGCCTCAACGCTGAAGGAGCCGGACCCGCAAAGGGGATCTGCAAGGGGCAGGCCCTCATGCCAGTCGCACAGATGCAGGATGGAGGCTGCCAGGGTCTCCCGCAGGGGCGCCTTTGCCTTGCCAGAAGTTGCCCCCCGCTTGTGAAGAAGCTCTCCGGAGGCATCCAGGCTTATGGTGAAGCGGTCGTTTTGCACCCGCACAAAAATTTCCTGAACCCCGTCTTTTTCATTTGCCTTGCCCCAATCCGGGTTTACGGCCCCCATGCGCTCACAAATAGCCTCCTCAACCCTCTGGGCAACGGCATCGGAATGGTACAGCCGGGACTTTCTGGATGAAACGCGGATATTTATGGGAAGGCTTGCCGACAAATAAAGTTCCCAGGCAATTTTAACAACCTTGGCGGACAGGCTGACAAAATCTGTTGCGGTAAAGGCCCCTATCCGCATGAGCAAGCGGTTTGGGGTGTGCATGTAAAGGGCTGCCTTGTAAAGGTCGGGCAGCCTTCCTGAAAAAGCCACCCCGCCTGCAAGAATCCGTGCATCCTCTCCGGCCAAACCAAGCCCGGCAAGCTCTTTGAGGCACAAATGCTCAAGTCCTGGCTGGGTTGCTGCAAAAAATTCGTGGGAAGATGCTTTGATATGCCTTTTTACCCGTTTTTCCATAAGGGGGCTTTTCTTTCCTGAACAGAGGAATTGGTTGCAAAATTGCGTGAATCACAAAAAGGCCCAAGGGCCTGCCGGAAATTCGAGGTAGCGCTATTTCCGCAAAGGCGGGAACTCACTAAAACTTGGGGCCGCCAAAACCCAAAAGCTGCTTTTGGCCCCAGCAATAAGGCCTTTAAAAAGCCAGAACCACCCCCTGGGGCGCAACAAGGCCAAGGGTAAGGTTAAAACGCCGGGCAAGAGTTACAGCCTGGGCCGAAGGCCGGGAAACGGAAAGGAGCATTCTTACCCCTGCCCGTATTGCCCTTTGCACGGCCTCCCTGCTTATGCGGCAGGATAACATGAGCATTGGCGGGCCGGTGGTTTGCAGCCCCCCAAGGCGGGCCGCCCCCACCGCCTTTTCCAGGGCGCTGGAGCGGGATATGTCTTCAGCCATTTCAAGGATGGAATAGTTCTCATCGCAGGCTGCAGCAGCGTGGGTGGAGCGGGTTTGCTCCCGCAGGACCTGGCGGGCGAAAAACTCCTCTTTCAAGGCCTGGGCCTTTTTTGGGTTTAAGGCAAAGGGGGCACTATAAGGCTCTGGCAGGATGCAGGCAGGAGGATTTTTAAGGGTTACAAAGGCTGTCGGCTGTTCCGTGGAATCGGAATGCTCCACCCTAACAGGCGTATTGCCATCCAAGGCAATGCCCTGGCATGCAAACAGACCGGCAACCAGCTCTTGTTCCCTGCCGGGGCTGCAAAGCACTTCCCATATGGGAAGGTTGTTCACCTGCACAATAAGAAACTGCTCGCAGGCAAGCTCAATGCTTTTTTGGCCGGGACCGCCCGCGCTGTGCTCAATAATTGAGAATTTAAGGCTATCCCTGGTCATATTTTCCCTTTAACAGCCATGCGCGAAATCAGCCACCAGCCCGGCAATGCCCGGCACAGCCGCAGCCACATGCTTGACAGCACTTTTGCGAAGCTGGCCATAGGTTTTTTTAATGGTTTTTTTACCGCTTTTTTCCACAAGCTCATCGGTTACTTCAAGCATCAGGCCCGCCACTTCAGTAGCCTTTGGCTCAATCCACTCATCAAAGGTTTTTCCGCAAGCCTGTGCCACATAATCCTGGTACTGCTCATCAAAAATTGCTGCAAAGTCAGGCAAGAGCCTGTCAATGACCTTTGCGGCTGCATCCGGCTTGGCTTTGGTTGCCGCCTTGTAAGCGGTATTGACAAAGAAACCTGCCTTTGCGGCCTGTTTTTCCACAATCTGTACACAGCCTGCCACCACTTGGGGACGGTTTTTTGTGTCAAGCAGCGTATCGGTCAACCTGCCCATCTTTCCTCCTGTATTCCTTTTCAAGGCTTTAAGGGGCCTTGATTTAGATTGCCCCAAGAGTATAAGACAACAAAGGAAAACTCAACAGGTGCCATCAGGAAGTTTTTTAACTGCATTGCATTCAGGCGGATTTTGCCCTCCATTAAAGGAGTATCATGGACCCGGCCAAAAA
>JASEHB010000465.1 GCA_030018745.1 Desulfatibacillaceae bacterium
CACTCAAAAAAGAAACTTATACCCAACAAGGGAGGCTTTTTATGAAGGCTCACATTTTTCGGGAATATGACATCCGGGGCATAATCAACAAGGATCTTACAACAGAGGATGCTTTTCTCATCGGCAAGGGAGCAGGCGCCTACCTTGCCCGCCGCGGCAAAAAGCGCGTAACCGTTGGGCGCGACTGCCGCCTGACATCGCCAGAATGCGCCAGGCAGGTAATTGCCGGGCTTTGCGACTGCGGCCTGGATGTGGTGGACATCGGCGTTGTTCCAACCCCGGTTTTCTACTTTTCCATCCATCATCTCAAGGCAGATGGCGGGGTCATGGTAACAGCCAGCCACAATCCGCCGGAATACAACGGCTTCAAGGTCAATGACGGCATGGACTCCCTGCATGGAAGCCAGATTCAGGAAATCCGGGCCTTGATTGAAAACAAGGACTTTGTCAGCGGCAAGGGCGCTCAAACCCAGGAGAATGTCAACCCGGCATATTTCAAGTTTGTCACGGAAAACATCTCTTTAAAAAGGCCGCTGAAAATAGGCGTGGATGCTGGCAACGGCACTTCCGGGCCTGTGGCCGTGCCCATTTTCAAGGCTTTGGGCTGCGAGGTTTTCGACATCTATTGCGACATGGACGGCACCTTCCCCAACCATTCGCCGGACCCCACTGTGGCCAAAAATATGCAGGACCTTATTGCCCTGGTAAAAGAAAATGGGCTGGATTTGGGCATAGGCTTTGACGGAGACGGCGACCGCATAGGCGCTGTGGATGAAAACGGAACCATGATCTACGGCGATCAGCTCATGATAATTTTCGCCAGGGAAATCCTCTCCCGCAAGCCCGGCTCCACAATCATATCCGAAGTCAAATGCTCCCAAACCCTTTATGACGACATTGCAGAGCGCGGCGGCAGAGCAATCATGTGGAAAACCGGCCACAGCCTCATCAAAAAGAAAATGAAGGAGGAAAAGGCCGAGCTTGCAGGCGAAATGAGCGGGCATATCTTTTTTTCAGACCGGTTCCTTGGCTTTGATGACGCTACCTATGCAGCCTGCCGCCTGCTGGAAATAGTGGCAGCATCATCTGCCCCGGTTTCAGCACTCCTAAAAGATGTGCCAAAAACCTTTTCCACACCGGAAATACGCGTGGACTGCCCCGAGGAAAAAAAGTTTGCTGTGGTGGAAAAAGTAACCCAATACTTCCGCGAGCGATTTTCCGTGATAGACATTGACGGCGTGCGGGTTCTCTTTGGAGACGGCTGGGGCCTTGTGCGGGCATCCAACACCCAGCCCGTGCTGGTGCTGCGCTTTGAAGCCCTTTCCCAAAACCGGCTTGAGGAAATCAAAAACATCGTGGAATCCGTGGTAAAACAGGTGCGGGAAAGCCTTTGAGAACAGATATGGCATGAAACGAGTTTTGCGGGGGAAACCTTTTTTAAAAGTAATTCCCCTATCAAAAATAGTTTTTTTCTTATCTTACCAACCAAACGCAAGGAGATTTTTCTATGAAGATTGCAGGTAGTGTGGCGCTTGTTACAGGCGGGGCTTCGGGCCTTGGGGAGGCGACTGCCAGGGCCTTGGTTAATGCAGGGGCCAAGGTTGCCATTTTTGATATGGACCAGGAGCGCGGCTATGCCCTTGCCCAAGAGCTTGGCGACTCTGCAAAGTTTTTTGCCATTGATATTACCAGCGAGGAAGCTGTAGCCAGCGCCATTGACAGCACTGTGGAGGCCTTTGGCGCGCTTCATGCGGCCATAAACTGCGCGGGTGTGGCAACACCGGGCAAGATAGTGGGCAAAAAAGGCCCCCTGCCCCTGGATCGCTTTAACAAGGTGGTTGCCATCAATTTGAGCGGCACATTCAACATAATGCGCCTTGCAGCAGTCAAGATGATGGAAAACGCCCCCAACGAGGATGGCGAAAAAGGGGTTGTTATAAACACAGCCTCGGTTGCCGCCTTTGAAGGACAGATAGGCCAGGCTGCATACGCTGCTTCCAAGGCTGCGGTGGCCGGCCTTACCCTGCCTGCGGCAAGGGAGTTTGCAGATTACGGAATAAGGGTGGTCTGCATAGCGCCGGGCCTTTTCATGACCCCCATGCTCATGGGCCTGCCGGAAAAGGCCCAGCAGTCTTTGGCAGAGATGATGCCCTTACCCAAGCGCCTTGGGTACCCTTCCGAATATGCAGCTCTTGCAATGCACATTATTGAAAACGCCATGCTAAACGGTGAAACCATCCGCCTGGATGCAGCTCTTCGCATGGCAGCCAAATAAGGCAGGCAAAAGTTTTTAAAGATAAAATTCTAATAAAAAGAACTGTTGGGATAGCTTTTGTGAATAAAAGCTATCCCAACAAAAAACCTTCCGCCCGGCTCTAAAAAACCACCCTTTTGACTGTTGGTGCTGGCTGCAAAAGTCAAGCCTGAATTTTTATCAGTTCTGTTATTTTTATATTATCAAAGCTAATCAAGCAGTTATATTCAATAGTGCTGATTATAATCCCTGTCTCCCCCCTATAAAACACCTGGTAACCACTAAATAAATATGGTAATTTTGTTTTCAGGCCTGATATTTTGTAATTTTTCTTTTGACAGGTATTATCAGGGCCATTAAAGTGGGAATTACTTTTGGCAAACCTGTAGCAGGCTTGCCAAAAAGAGGCTCAATTCAAAAAGGTGGTGCAGGCAAGCA
>JASEHB010000466.1 GCA_030018745.1 Desulfatibacillaceae bacterium
CCGTGCTCGTACATCTGCTCCAGCATTTTTTCCAGATAGGCCTTATCCCGGCCCGTGCGGGCAGCAACCTGCTCCGCTGTTTCAAAATCCAGGGTCATGTCGCAGAAAAGTTCTGCCTCTTCAGGCGTAAAAACCTTGCGCAAAAGCTTTTGCTCCACGCCGGATTCGGTTTCCGGAAAACCGTTTGGAAGGGTATCCAGAACTCTGGCAAGTTTTTTGTACACATCTTCGCTCATGGGGAAGCCTCCAAAGTTTGACGCAACTGGTTATTTGGCCACAGGCAAATGCTTTTGTGCCGGTAAAGGCCTGGCTGGTGTTTGAGCGCGCATTATGCTCCGCCGGAAAGGCTTTTTCCTGAAAATAAATTTTTCAGGACACAAAGCGCGGCCAGGTTTTTGGTTTGGAGTAAAAAAGCCCTGCACAAAGGCAGCAAACTTATCTATTTTGTTTATCATAAGCCTTGGGAGTAAGGCAATAAACAATCCGCAAAAGGCAAAGAGAATAATGGCAGGCAGACGGTTGCCGCCATGCGCGGAGAGCTTGCCGCCAAAGGCTTCCTGTGTTAAGGGATTCTAAAAAATCGCTTTTTCAAGGCTGCATCAAGGGGGTAATAAAATGGCAAAAAAGGTTCAAATAGCAGGTGCCGGGCTTGCCGGGCTGACAGCAGGCATCCTTCTTGCCCGCCAGGGTTATGAGGTTACCATTTACGAGGCCTCCAAAAATGTGGGCGGAAATCATTCCTATGCAGATTCATCCTATATAGATCCGGACCACATCCGCAAATCTTTAGGCCTTGAAATTGATGACGCCCTGGAAACCTGGCCCATGACCCGCATCTGGGCCTATGGAAAGAAATTCGAGTTCCCCCACCCAAAGGGCGTATCCGCTTTTACCATTGAAAGAGGCAAGGGAAAGACCTCTCTGGAAAATGTTATTTACAGACAGGCGATTGATGCAGGCGTAAAGGTGGAGTTCGGTGCAAAATTGACCAAAAAAGAGCTTGAGGGCCTGCCGCCCGGCTCCATAATCGCCACGGGCCTTTCCAAAAGCGTTTTTGAATCTTTGGGCATCCCCCATCAGCCCTTTCTTGGCAGCCTGGCAACAGGCAAGGGAAATCCTTCCCGGCCAGGGGTGATTGTGTATTTTGATTCCTTTTGCCGTGAATTTGGTTATTATTTCCAGGCCAGGGCCGCAGCCGGGGCTTTGGTTTTCAACATTCAAAAGCCCCTGGCTGCTTCCGCCATACAAGAATTTAAAGAAAAACTTGAACAAAATGACGGAGTCGTCTTTGAAAACTGGAATAACAACCTTGGCCAGACTCTTGCCTGGCCCATGGCAAGGTGGAACAACTACAACCTGTTCTGGAAAGACAAGATTCTTGCAGGAACCCTTGCCGGGGCGGTAAGCCCCGTGCTTTTGTTTGGTGTTAACGGCGCTCTTTTTTCCGGCAGCGTGGCAGCCCTTGCAGTGACAGATCCCCAGGCAGCAGCCTTGGCCTTTAAAAAGATTGCGCCCTGGCATTACCACTACCCGCAGTTTGCATTCCGCAGGTTAAGGGAAAGAGCGCCCCATGCCCTGCTCAAGCCGCTTATAAGGGCGGTCTGCCGGACATACCACCCGGAGAAGTTTCCTCATCTCATGCGCTTCACCATGCAGCCGCCTGGCGCTGGCCTTTAACGGAGCGGGTAAAAGGCTCATGGAAAATTCTTCTCCTGTTCACCTTTGTCAGGCAGATGGGGCGATTTCTTGCGGGGCTTGCTGCGGGCTTTACAATGTGGTGGATTCCTCGCAGGAAAACCTGGAAAATATCCTTTTGCAAAGAACCCTGCTTTTTGAGCAGACCCCCCGGACCGCAGACAGCATTGACAGTTTCGGGCGGAAAATAAAGTCCGCAATGCCGCGCGGAAGGCCTTACAAAGAGTTCCACCATTGCCCATTTTTGGGGCTTGTGGGGCAGAGCCGACAGCGGGTGGGCTGCCTTCTGCACCCCCTTTCCCAGGGAAACGAAAACACGGACTGGCGAGGGCTTTCCTGGTACGGCGCCCTTGCCTGCCGTACCTATTTCTGCCCCTCGCATCACAAGTTGGCGGATTCATACAAGCTCATTGTGCGGGCCGCAGCAGACAACTGGTATCTTTACGGGCTTGTCATTACGGAAACAGACTTTTTGGAGAGCTTTTTTGGGCAGGTGGAAAAGCTTTTGGGCAGAAAGCTCGATTATGACGATTCCGTTCTTACCGGTCTGGGCCGTGAGGCGGCCAAAGCCTTTTTGAACCTCAAGCTTGCCTGGCCTTTCAGGCGCAAAAACTCTGCCTTGGCCCATTATTTTTTCAGTGACGGGCTTTATGCCCCGCCGTTGGTCATCTACCCTGACCACAAAGGGCCTGCCCCTGTCTTTGACGCCATATTTCGCGCCCTGCATTCAGATTTTAAAAGCGGGCAGGAGGTAAAACAGGCAATTGAAATTGTTGAAGGCCTGGCAGGTGATTTTGCCAAAATCCTTTGCAGATGAGAATGCGGGCTAGAAAATTACTATCCAGGTTAAAAAGCGGGAAATTTAAAGCGAGCAGAGAGAAAGCACCAAAGATTCCGTTAGTGTGCGGTAGTAATTCTGGTTTATGCTTTTAATGGCCCTGTCCGTATCAAGAAGAAGCCCAAGGGCCTTGTGAAGCTGATCCAATGAAAAAT
>JASEHB010000467.1 GCA_030018745.1 Desulfatibacillaceae bacterium
ATGCGCACGGGGTGGTAGGATTTCTTGGCCTTGGCAAGGCCTTCAAGGCCCATGTCGCTTTCCTTGTTGATGAAGGGGGCTTTTGGGAAAAGCTGCCTGGCGCACTCGCGGTCGAAAAACTGGTAAAGCCCCTTTATGGAGGCAAGTGCCTTTTCAAAGTTCAAGGCCCCCATGTCCGGGGTTAAAAAAGAGGCCATTGCAAATGCCTTGACCTTGCCGTCAATGCGCAGGACCAGGCCCTTCCAGCCGGTGTTGTCCATCTGCTCAAGGGCGTTATGGGCTGCAACCCGCTCGCAGAAAAGGTCCTCGTCATTTTCGTACTGGCATTTGCGCTCCGCGCACCATTCTTCCAGAAAATCCTTGCAGGGGCCTGCATCATCCGGGCACAAAAAAGAGATGTTTATGGCGTCTGGCCCGTATTGCCTCAAGAACTGGCGGATAAGGTTGCGCTTGGCGGAATACTTGTCTCCGGCAAGCGTTGCAAGGTCAGCGGCGGCATAAATGTAGTCATCCAAAAAGGCCTGGGGATTGATCTGGAAATACTGCTCCACAGCCTGCCTGCTGTGGCGCTCAATGTAATCTTGCGGCACAAACCAGTAAGAGTTGTGGCCTGCATCCTGGGCAAGCCGGGCAAGGGCTTTGGGGTCTGCCTCTTTTGGGCCTATGGGCAGGATGAGATGGCGCTTTTCATGGCTTTTGGCATACTCAACGCCCACAACAAGAAGAGCGTCATCCACAATTGCGGCCTGGGGCTGGTACAGATGGGTTGACCATGCCAGAAGGCTTGGCAGGGAATAGGCGCAAAGCTCGTGGCGCTGCTCTTTAAAAAAAGGCAGCAGGCTTTTGTAATCCTTTGGGGTTATCTCTTTAAGCTTCATGGGCGAATTTCATTGGCACGCTGTCTGGCATGGGCAAAAAGCCCAAAGCCTTGTAAAATGGATGAGAGCCTTTTTCTGCAATCAGCCCTACCCATAAAATATTGTGCTCCAAAAGCTGTTTGACAAGGCTTTTTATTATGAGCGAGCCAATTCCTTTTCCCCGGCAGTCATTTCTTACGGTGACATCCTGTATGTAGGCGTCCGATGCGCCATCGGAAATGGCACGGCCCATGCCGACCACAAGGCCGTCTTCAACAGCCAGGGCAAAGAGAAAGCTCCCTTTTATAAGGCGCGCAAGGGAATCCTCGTCATCGGCTCCTGCCCGCCACCAGCCTGCATCCCGGTAAAGGCCGATTATTGCGGCTGCCTGCCTGCTTGTGGGCTTTTCAATGAAAATGATTTCCATATTCTTTCTGTGCCCAGACAACCCTTTACTTGAACAGGGCCTTTTTTTCCTAAAACAGATGACAGCCAGCCGGATTTGACATATAGCATAAGCAGACAAACTAAACAAACGGACAGGCATTTGCAGGCAGGAAAGGAGCCGTATATGCGCGTTGCAGCAGTTCAGATGACAGCAGAGCCGGGAATCGTTGACGCCAACCTCAAATCCGCCCGCAGGCTTACAGAAAAGGCCTTTGAAGCAGGAGCGCAGCTTGTTGTCCTGCCTGAATTCTTCACCAGCGCCATGGCCTTTTCCCCCTCTCTTGTGCTTGCAGACCGCCCGGTTGATGGAGAGCCGTTTTTGCTCATGAAGGAGCTGGCTGCAAAGCACAACGGCGCTGTGGGAGGCTCGTTTATTGCAGATGTCGGGGGCAGGGTGCTAAACCGATTTGTGCTTGTCTTTGCTGATGGAAAAAGCTTTTTCCACGACAAGGACCAGCCCACCATGTGGGAGAACTGCTACTACGAGGGCGGCGAAGATGACGGGGTTCTGGACACGCCCCTGGGCAATATCGGGGTTGCCCTTTGCTGGGAGTTTGTGCGCTGCCGCACGGCCCGGCGGCTTATTGGCAGGGTGGACCTTGTTGTGGGCGGCTCATGCTGGTGGACCCTGCCCCAAAAGAGCCTTCCCGGTTTTGGCCCCAATCTCCATGCTGAAATGCTTGAAGTAATGAAGCAGACACCTGCCAGAATGGCCCGGATGCTTGGCGTGCCGGTTGTCCATGCAGCCCATGCAGGCAGCTTTGCAGGCAGAATGCCCCTTTTGCCGGGCTTTCCCTACAACAGCCACCTGCTTGGCGAAACAATGATCACGGATGCTTCAGGCCAGATTCTTGCCCGCCTGCCCTTTGAGCATGGCGAGGGCTTTGTGATTGCAGACCTGGATTTGGCCAAAAAAAGCCAGCCGCTTGAGCCGATTCCGCAAGGCTTCTGGATTCCCAAACTGCCCCGGCGCATAAGGGCTGTGTGGGCATATCAGAACCTGCACGGGGCAATCTACCGGCGGCTTGTAACCAACAGGGCGCGCAGGGCAAGGGACAAGGCCTGATTTTCAGAGGCAAAAAGCTTATTGCGCCTGCTGCCCGGCAAGGGAGTTCACAAAGCATCCTGAATTCTCGCCAAAGGAAACCTCAATCTGGGGGTTTGTTGGCGGAATGGGCGGCAGGGTAGGCCCTCCCATTACAACTATGTTACTTGCGCCGGGGTCAAGATCCCCGGCTCCGCCCTGTTTAAGGTCCATCTCAACAATCCTGCGGCGGTCCTGGTTGTCCTGCAATATCCGCGTGTAGGCAGAGGCATTTTCCCATACCCTTACAGCAGGGTTGGCCGGGTCCGGTATGTAATTGTACCAGATGACATTTTCCG
>JASEHB010000468.1 GCA_030018745.1 Desulfatibacillaceae bacterium
CGAAGGTGTACTGCTGGTACATCGAGACCCAGCGATGCCCCGCATAACGCAGCTATCGTCTCTCTGGGGCCGCCCCTTCTTCTAGTCGGGCCTGCCTGATCTTCTCCACCTGCTCATCCGCACGGATAATCCTGGCCGGTGCGCCCATCATCTTGGCAAAGGCCTTTATGGCCTCGTCTGCATCAAGGCGGTCCAGGCTATGGGGAAGGACTCCTGCAAGCTGTCCCACAAAGCCCACAGTGCTTTGCAGCGCTCTTGCCCCGCTCATTTTCTGGGCCTGGGCCAGCAGGCTTATGTATTCCACCTTGAGCTGTCCGCCTGCTATCCGGGCAGGCGGAGGGGGCAGGGCGCCAGAGCGGAAAAGAATGCCAAAGACCCTTGAGATGAGCGGGTTCAAAAGCTCGTGCTCCTGGCGCTCTATAACAGGGCCAAGAAGGAGCATCTTTTCCTCGTGGCGCTCCACAACCTCTGTGGCGGTCATGCCGGGGCGCTCAAGAATCATGAGGAAAAGGTCGTTGAAGAAGTGCTCCCGCACGGCCATTCGCAGGTCCTGAATTTTGGCTGCTGTATGGGCAAGGTTGACGCCCACCTGGTAGAGGGGCCGCACAGGGGCGGAATCCGGGCCTGCGTTGCTTATGCGGTTCTGCGCGCCGGGCAGAAGGGACAATCGCCCCTTGAAGGCTGCTGGCACCTGCATGGGCGGGTCAACAGCCTTGTGCAGGGCCTTTATTTCATCCTTTGCTATTTCCTGGAGCATCTTCACATCACCTAAAGCATCCATGCCCGGCGAGCGGCCATAGACCTCCTCGGCTGTGACATCCCAGCGGGGAACATGGGCCGGAAACTCCACAAAGCCGCTAACCGAAAGGGCGCTGTCCAGATCGGCCTTGTCTGCCTCCCACCACAGGCTTGCAAAGGGCAGGTTTTTGGCATCGCGCCTTGCCGGGTCAAAACCCTTGCGGGGGAAAACGCAGTGCACAAGCTCCACAGGCAAATCCGGCTGCTTTGCTGCAAGCTCTTTGGCCCTTGGGGAGAGGTTTTCCTCGCCAAAGCGGGCAGCCAGGTTTCTGGCTTCCATAAAAACCGTGCGGCAGATTGCGTCCACCCTGCCGTCTGTGCCGCAGCCTATGGAATAGCGGCCTGTTGTGAGCACCCGGAACACAAGCCCGCCGCCTTGGGCCTGCTCGCTAATGATTGCGCCCGTGCCAAAGGCTGCCATTTCGCTGTAAAGGGTGTGGATTGAGCCGTAGAAGTTGCTCTGGGCAAGGGCTGCAAATATGCGCTGCTCCACTGTGTCCAGCCAGTTTTTAACCGGGCCGAAGGTTTCCATTTCCGGGTCCGGCAGGCCCAGGCGGAACCAGGGCCGGGCCGGGCTGGTCAGGCCCCCCTGCATTCCGGCAGCCAGCACCCGCAGGGCTTTTTGGGCAGCGCCATCAAGGATGAGGGCGTTTCTGGCGCTTGCAGCCTGGGATGTCTCGCCTGCAAAGCGGCCTTTGCGGGGCAGGATGTAGCCAGCAATCTGCTGCCATGCGCCTTCCCAGGGCTGGCGGTTGGCATCAAGCTGCCTTTTGAGGAAAAGGGCCTGCTCTTTTTCAGGGATTTTTGTCATGATTTTCACCGTCCCAGAATTGTCTGGCCGGGCAGGGGGCTTTGGCCCAGCCTGCTGCCAAGAAGTGTGGAGTCAAAGCCCTGGCGGGCGGTTTGGCTCAATAGAACTCTGCGCCGGGTGTCGCCTGCCTCTTGCCGGGGTGATTGCACCTGGCCGGAAAGCCTTGGGTGAACCAGCTTTTCGCTGCGTTTTTCCACAGGGGTAACATGGCGCTCGGCCCAGAGCCTTTGGGCGTTTTCCACAAATTCCGCCTCATGGGGAATTGCCATGCGCAGGCCTGCAAGCACCTTGGGCCAGTCGTCCGGGTTCTCCTTTTGGGCAGACAGGTAGTGCTCAATGTCCTGCGCCTGGGCAAGCAGGCCTTCAAGGTTTTTGACCGCCTGGGTCCAGCCCTCCTGCTTCTGCCTGGCCTGGTGCCGGGCAGCCTGGTCTGTACCCATTTCAAGAGGGGTTAAATCAAGGGAAACAGGAGAGGGCTTTTTGGGCCTGTCATCAGGCCAGGGTTCAATGGATTTGCCAAGTTCGGCCAGGCGCTCCCGCGCTTTCTGGGTGGCATCCTTTAAAGCGGAAAGGTTTTTTTCGTATTCCTTATGGTCCATGAAAGCCACAATGTCGTTTGCCGCAAAGCCCGATAAGCCTGGCAGGGGCCGGGCAAAGCCTGTTGAGCGCTCACCAAGGGGCATGGCAGATGACGGCAAGGGGGCAGGCGGCTTGTAGGCAGCCCTTGCCTGCCTGGGCGCAAAGGTGAGCGCAGGCAGGGGCGGGATGGACCCGGACGGGCCAGGCCCCGTGCCGGAGTATTTGGCCAGAAGGGCAAGGGTGGGGGTTAAGAAGGTGGTAGTGGGCATGATACCTCCATTTTAAGATTGCATTTTGCAGATTTGTAGGTTGGATGGTTCTTGCGCAGCGCCAAGAACCACTCAACCCGTCATTTAAGGCCCCTTTACGCTGTTCAAGCCATTGTCGTTGTGAGCCGGAATCCATGCGGGGCGCTGTCGAAGGCTTTGGCTATGTTTCAACAAAGGCAAGGTCCATTCAATAAGGATAACAAACCAATTTAATTCTGGATTCCCGCT
>JASEHB010000014.1 GCA_030018745.1 Desulfatibacillaceae bacterium
TTCGCGAAGGCGGCCGCACCGTGGGCGCGGGTGTCGTGTCCGAAATCATTGAGTAGAGGTAAACATGGCAACGGTTCGCACAAAGGTTATCCTTGCATGCACTGAATGCAAGCAGAGGAATTATCATACGGGCAAAAACAAGCGCACAACGCCCGACAAGCTGGAGTTAAGCAAATACTGCCGTTTTTGCAGGCGGCACACGCCGCACAAGGAAACAAAATAATATTCATGCAGCAGGCGCCTTAAATGTCTGTTGCCTGCAGGCCAGTAGCTCTAACGGCAGAGCGACGGACTCCAAATCCGAAGGTTGGGGGTTCGAATCCCTCCTGGCCTGCCAACCATAAAATGCGGTGCAATACGGCCTGAAGTCCGTGGGAAAATGGCTTTCTTGCGGATTGCAGGCTGTGCGCTTTTCGGAAAGAGTTATGGGCAAGCTCCTTAAAAAGAAGACCCCAGAGCAGAAGAAAAAGGCTCGCGAAAAAGCCGAAGTCCACAAGGATGACGCCGAAAAGCAAGGCGCATCCCCGGCTTCAGGGGCGGTTGCCAAGTCCGCTCCCCCGCCGGGGGGAGTGCAGGTTCGCCAGCCCTTTAAAGGCCCCAAATTCTGGGCTGTTACCATGCAGTTTCTGCGGGAAGTTCGCATGGAGCTCAAGAAGGTTACATGGCCTTCGCGCAGGCAGACAGTCGGCTCCACAGTGGTGGTAATTGCTTTTGTGCTCATGGTGGCTGCCTATCTGGGCCTTGCAGACAAGCTGCTGTCCAGCATAATATGGATGGTTTTGGGATAGCCCCTTAAAAGCGTTAAGCAGGCGCTTTGGGAATCCGGCGCAGGAATACTGATGCCTGCGACCTGACCCACAGGTGGCGCTCTTGGTTAAACAACAGCAAAGGAGTGGCAAGTTGGCTTTGCAATGGTACGTCGTACACGTTTACTCGGGCTTTGAAGCCAAGGTGAAAACGGCTTTGGAGGAAAAAGTGGCGGCGTCCCGGCACAAGGATCAGTTCGGCCAGGTCCTTATTCCAACCGAGCAGGTGGTGGAGCTGGTCAAGGGCAAGCGCAAGACCTCCCAGCGCAAATTTTATCCGGGCTATATCCTTGTCCAGATGGAGCTTACGGATGAAACCTGGCACCTTGTCAATTCAACTGCCAAGGTTACGGGCTTTCTGGGGGGGCGCAATCAGCCCACGCCCCTTTCCGATGAGGAAGCATCGCGCATTGTTGACCAGATAGAGTCGGGCAAGCTCAAGCCCCAGCCCAAATACTTTTTTGAGGCAGGCGAAGAGGTTCGGGTCATTGACGGCCCCTTTACCAATTTTAACGGCACAGTGGAGGCCGTGAACCCGGAAAAAGGAAAAATCCGCGTTCTGGTCTCCATTTTCGGGCGGGCCACGCCCGTGGAGCTTGAATTTGTCCAGGTCAGCAAGGTTTAGGCAAAAACCTGCCCCAGGACAAGGCAAGCCATCCCATAACGGATACAGAGGAACCCCATCATGGCAAAAAAGGTAGTGGCGCAAATAAAGTTGCAGGTAAAGGCCGGAAAGGCCAATCCCAGCCCGCCCATCGGCCCTGCGCTGGGCCAGCACGGCGTTAACATCATGGAATTCTGCAAGGCCTTCAACGCCCGCACCGCAGATCAGGAAGGCATGGTCACTCCGGTGGTCATAACGGTTTTTGCAGACAAGTCCTTTTCTTTTATCACCAAGACGCCGCCGGCTGCCGTGCTTCTTCTCAAGGCGGCCAAACTGGAAAAAGGCTCGCCCGTTCCCAACAAGGACAAGGTGGGCAAGGTTACCAAAAAACAGATTGATGAAATTGCGACCTTAAAAATGCCCGACCTTAACGCCGTGGACATGAACGGGGCGCGCAGAATCATTGAAGGCACGGCCAGAAGCATGGGCATTGAAGTGGTTTAGGCGCCGGGCGCTTGGCTTTTGCATTTAAAGCAAGGCCAAAGACCAGGGGAAACATCAAGGAGCATATATAAAGATGGGAAAATTCGGAAAACGATATGCTGCGGCCAGGGATAAAGTGGACCGCAACAAGCGTTACGGGGTGGACGA
Source organism: Desulfatibacillaceae bacterium (assembly GCA_030018745.1). GTDB lineage: Bacteria > Desulfobacterota > Desulfobacteria > Desulfobacterales > Desulfatibacillaceae > JAGVAW01. Next base: position 2,062 of record JASEHB010000014.1, read on the forward strand.
AGCGGTGAAGCTTGCCACGGAAACCGCTGTTGCCAAGTTTGATGAAACCGTTGATGTTGCAGTGCGTCTGGGCGTGGATCCCCGTCACGCGGACCAGATGGTGCGCGGCACATGTGTGCTCCCCCACGGCACCGGCAGAACCATGCGCGTGCTTGTTTTTGCCAAGGGCGAGAAGGAGCGCGAAGCCAGGGAAGCCGGGGCAGACTTTGTGGGCGCCGAAGACCTGGCCGCCAAAATCAACGAAGGCTGGCTGGACTTTGACAAGGCGGTGGCCACCCCGGACATGATGGGCATTGTGGGCAAGATGGGAAAGATTTTAGGCCCAAGAGGACTCATGCCCAACGCCAAGACCGGCACGGTTACAATGGATGTGGCCAGAGCCGTTTCCGAGCTTAAGGCCGGCAAAATTGACTTTCGCGTTGAAAAGGCAGGCATTGTCCATGCTCCCATGGGCCGCGTATCCTTTGGGCCAGACAAGCTCAAGGAAAATCTGGCGGCTTTCATGGAGACCATTGTCAAGCTCAAGCCGCCAGCCGCCAAAGGCACTTATTTGAGGAGCGTGGCGCTTTCCACCACCATGGGGCCGGGCATAAAGCTTGACCCCGCCCAGGTTCGTGAGACTTTCAGCCTCTAGCCAAACGGGGAAAGCCTTGTGAGGCGCATAGTTGGCGCCTTGAACCCTTTTGCTCTGTCAAAGACCGCAGGTGTGGCGTTTTTGTGACGCTGCCGAAAAAAGGCCGGTATGCTTTTGTATGCCGGACGGGCCTGCGCAGACGGGACCGGTCACGAGAAGTTGACACTCGGTTTTTGTCGGACCTTTATAAGGAGGAGTGACACAACCTTGTGAAAAAGACGGACAAACAAAAAATTGTCGAGGAGCTGCACGAAAAGGCAGGCAGGGCGCAGTTTGCGGTGCTCACTGACTTCAGAGGGCTTTCTGTTGCCAAACTGGAGGAGTTGAGAAAGGCCCTGCGGGAAGCTGGAGGGGATTATCAGGTCGTAAAAAACACCCTCTTGCTGCGGGCCAGCCAGGACACGGACCTTGCCAAAATTAAGGAGCATTTTTCAGGCCCCAACGCTCTTGTTATGGCTTATGACGACCCGGTGCCCGCTGCAAAGGCCTTGAGCCGCTTTGCAAAGGAAAACGACAAGCTCTTTGCCATAAAGGCCGGTGTTCTTTCCGGCAAGCCTGTGGGCAAGGACGACATCCGCGTCATTGCAGAGCTTCCCAGCAGGGAGGAGTTGCTTTCCCAGCTTTTGAGGGCCTTAAACGCCGTGCCTGGCGGTTTTGTGCAGGTGCTGGCCGCTGTGCCGCGCAGCATGTACAATGTGCTCAACGCACTGGCCGAGCAGAAAGGACAACAGGAGGCAGCTTAAGTTGCCTTCAACTAAAAAACCCGTTTTTTCGTGATCGGAAAACCGTATCCATCTGGAGGAAGAAATGTCTATCACCAAAGAAGATGTTATTGAATTTATTGCAAACATGACTGTTCTTGAGCTTTCCCAGCTTGTGAAGGAGCTTGAGGATAAATTCGGTGTTTCCGCTGCTGCGCCTGTGGCCATGATGGCCGGTGCGCCCGGCGGAGCAGCCGAGGCTGCCGAAGAGGAGAAGACAGAGTTTGATGTTATTCTTCTCACTTCCGGCGACAAGAAGATTCAGGTCATCAAGGAAGTCCGCGCCATCACCGGCCTGGGCCTCAAGGAAGCCAAAGCCCTTGTGGAAGAAGCCCCCAAGGCCGTCAAGGAAGGCGTTTCCAAAGACGAGGCTGCCAAGCTTAAAGAGCAGCTTGAATCCGCTGGCGCACAGGTTGATATCAAATAGCGATTTTTCCTTTACAGCGGGAAGTCCGGCTCTGTCTGCACTGGATAGTGCAGACAGAGGGCTTCCCGCTGCTGCTTCACCGGGCGGACACCGTCTGGAACATTCTTCAAGTCCCAAGGCGCAATGCGCTGCGGGTTTCCGGGAGATGCCATGTCTGATACGCCCCTTAACAACAGGCGCATTCGGAAAAATTTCGGAAAACTGGACAAGATTCTTGAGATCCCGAACCTTATCGAGATGCAGAGAATCTCCTATGACCGCTTTCTCCAAAGGGATATTCCGCCCGAAAAACGCGAGAACATAGGGTTGCAGGCTGTTTTCAAGTCCGTTCTCCCAATCCGCGATTTTTCTGGCACAGCATCGCTGGAATTTGTTTCCTATCGTTTCGGCGAGGTCAAGCACAGCGTGGATGACTGCATCCACCGGGGCACGACCCATGAAGTCCCCATGAGAATCACCGTAAGGCTTGTGGTCTTTGATGTTGACAAGGAGGCAGGCACCCAGTCCATCCGGGATATCAAGGAGCAGGAAATATATTTTGGCACCATTCCTCTGATGACCGAAAGGGGAACCTTCATCATCAACGGAACCGAGCGGGTGGTGGTCAGCCAGCTCCACAGGTCTTCGGGCGTTTTCTTCGACCACGACAAAGGCCGCTCCCACGCTTCGGGCAAAATCATCTACACGGCCCGCATAATTCCTGTGCGCGGCTCCTGGATAGACATGGAGGTTGACCCCAAGGACATCCTCTATGTGCGCATTGACAGGCGCAGAAAGTTCCCGGCCACCCTGCTTTTCAAGGCCTTTGGCTACACCACCGAGGACCTGCTCAACTATTTTTACAGGACCGAAAAAATAGTCCTGGGCAAAAAGGCCGCCTGGAAGGTTTTTGACCCGGAAACATTCAAGGGCCAGCGCGCCAGCTACAATATTAAGGACCCGGCAAGCGGCGAGGTCATAGTGAAAAAGGGCCGCCTTTTTTCGGCCAAGGCCATCCGCCAGATGAAGGGCCTCATTGAAAAGGTTTCCATTGCTGATGAGGATATGATCGGCAATGTGCTTTCCCATCCTGTCCTGAACCCCAAAACAGGCGAGGTTCTGCTTCCCCCCAACTACGAGCTTGGGGAGGAGGACCTGGAAGCTATACGGGATGCGGGCGTCAAGGAAATAGAAATCCTGGCCGCCGGAGGGGATGCAAGGGGCGACTCCATCCGCAAAACCCTTGTTCTGGACAAGGTGGAAACAAGGGAAGAGGCCCTTGTGGAAATATACCGGCGGCTGCGGCCCTCCAACCCCTCCACAGTGGATGTGGCCCAGGACTTTTTGGACCAGCTCTTTTTCAAGCCCTCCCACTACGACCTGTCTGCTGTGGGAAGGCTCAAGCTCAATTTCCGGCTCAATCTGGACACGGATGTGTCCATAACCACCCTGCGCAGGGAGGACATTCTTTTAACCGCCAAAACCCTTGTGGATCTCAAGGATACCCAGGGCCAGGTGGATGACATTGATCATCTGGGCAACAGGCGGGTGCGCGCAGTGGGCGAGCTTTTGGAAAACCAGTACCGCATAGGCCTGGTGCGCATGGAAAGGGCCATCAAGGAGCGCATGAGCCTCCAGGAAATTGACGCCCTCATGCCCAATGACCTCATCAACCCCAAGCCTGTGAGCGCGGTGGTCAAGGAATTTTTCGGCACCAGCCAGCTTTCCCAGTTCATGGATCAGACCAACCCCCTTTCAGAGGTCACCCACAAGCGCCGCCTTTCAGCCCTTGGCCCCGGCGGCCTCACCCGCGAGCGCGCCGGCTTTGAGGTTCGGGATGTGCACCCCTCCCACTACGGCCGCATCTGTCCCATTGAAACGCCGGAAGGCCCCAACATCGGCCTGATTGTTTCCCTTTCCACCTATGCAAGGGTGAATGCCTACGGCTTTATTGAAACGCCCTACCGGGTGGTGAAGGATTCCGTGGCAACAAAAGAGGTGAGATACCTTTCCGCCCTGGAGGAAAAGAAATTCCCCATTGCCCAGGCAAATGCGCCTTTGGATGAGAACGGACGATTTGTCAATGCACTGGTGAGTGCGCGCGTGGAAGGCGAATTCATGATGGTAAGGGCCGAGGACATAGCCCTCATGGACATTTCGCCTGATCAGCTTGTGTCGGTCTCATCCTCCATGATTCCTTTTCTGGAAAACGATGATGCAAACCGCGCCCTCATGGGCTCCAACATGCAGCGTCAGGCTGTTCCATTGTTGAGCACCGAGGCCCCCCTCATCGGCACGGGCCTGGAAGGTGTTGTGGCAAAGGATTCGGGCGTAACCGTTGTTTCCAGGCGCGCAGGCAAAGTTGTGGATGTGGACGCCTCGCGCATCGTAATCCATCACGATGATGAAGAAGGCCCCCTGGACAAGCATGTGACCATTCACAACCTGTCCAAGTTCACCCGCTCCAACCAGAACACCTGCTTCAACCACCGGCCCATAGTAAAATTGGGCGACCGCGTGGAGGCAGGACAGATAATTGCAGACGGCCCTGCCACGGAAAACGGCGAGCTTGCCCTTGGCCGCAATGTAACCGTGGCCTTCATGCCCTGGGGCGGCTACAATTTCGAGGACTCCATCCTTGTTTCCGAGCGCCTGGTACGAGACGGCGTTTTTACCAGCGTGCACATTGAAGAGTTTGAGGTTTTGAGCCGCGACACCAAGCTGGGCAAGGAAGAAATAACCCGCGACATTCCCAATGTGGGTGATGAGGCCTTAAAGAACCTGGATGATTCTGGCATTGTGCGCCTTGGCGCAGAAGTTGCCCCCGGCGATATCCTTGTGGGCAAGATAACCCCCAAGGGCGAGACCCAGCTTTCGCCCGAAGAAAAGCTGCTTCGGGCCATATTCGGCGAAAAGGCCGGAGATGTGAAGGACACCTCCCTGCGGGTTCCGCCCGGCGTGGAGGGTGTTGTGGTGGACGCCAAGGTCTTTGCCCGCCGGGGCGTTGAAAAGGACGACCGCACAAAGCTCATTGAGGATGAGGAGATTTCGGCCCTTTCCAAGGACAGGGATGACGAGCTTCGCATCATTGATCAGGCTGCCCGCAAAATGGTTGCGCGGATGTTAAACGGCCAGGTTGCAGCCAGCACCGTTAAAAAGGGAAAGCAGACCTTTATTCCCAAAGACACCAAAATCAGCCCTGAAATGCTTGGGGATATGCCCCTTGCGCTTCTGGAAGGCCTTGTGCTCAAGGATGCCAAGCAGTCCGAAAAGGTTCAGGAGACCCTTGAGAAATACAGGGAGCAGAAGGAGCTTGTTCGTCTGGCCTTTGATGAGCAGGTGGCCCGCTACCAGAAGGGCGATGATCTGGCCCCTGGCGTAATAAAAATGGTCAAGGTTTATGTGGCCATGAAGCGCCGCCTTTCCGTGGGCGACAAAATGGCTGGCCGCCACGGCAACAAGGGCGTTGTTTCATGCATCCTGCCCATTGAGGATATGCCCTATTTTGAAGACGGCACTCCGGTTGACATGGTGTTGAACCCATTGGGCGTGCCTTCCCGCATGAATGTGGGCCAGATTCTGGAAATCCATCTTGGCCGGGCTGCCCGCAGCCTGGGAATGCAGATAGAAGCCCTTCTGGTTGAGCAGAAGGAGCAGGCCCTTAAAGAAAAAATGGGCCAGATTTTCCCCGGCCAGGCATCCTCCATCAAGAAGATGGACAAGGAGCAGATTGTCAAATTTGCCGGGCAGTACAAAAACGGCGTCCACATGGCCACGCCGGTTTTTGATGGAGCCAAGGAAGATGAAATAAAGGACCTGCTCGAAAATGCCGGAGTCTGGACAACAGGCCAGGCCATGCTTCGGGACGGGCGCACGGGCGAGGCCTTTGCAGGCCCCATTACCGTTGGCACCATGTACATGCTAAAGCTCCACCACCTTGTGGACGACAAAATTCATGCCCGCTCCATAGGCCCCTATTCACTTGTCACCCAGCAGCCCCTTGGCGGCAAGGCCCAGTTCGGCGGCCAGCGTTTAGGTGAAATGGAAGTCTGGGCAATGGAAGCCTATGGCGCGGCTTATGCGCTTCAGGAGTTTTTGACGGTCAAGAGCGATGACATGGTGGGCCGGACCCGGATGTATGAAAAAATTGTGAAGGGGCAAAACGATCTGGAGCCTGGAATGCCTGAATCCTTCAATGTTCTTGTGAAGGAGCTTCAGAGTCTGGGTCTGGAAATGTCTCTGCTGGAAAATCTGGACCCGCCCAAGGCCATAGAGGCCCCGGCGGAAGAGGAAGCCAAGCCGGTCGTATGATTTTGCCCGGCTGCAAAAGCACAGCAAGCGGTAAAGAAGCATTAATAAGCAGCCTGTTGGAAAATATTTTGGGATCTTGCTGCCAATAGCCCGGCAAATTCCCAAACAGACAGGCTGTTAAATATAAGGCATCATCCAAACAGAGTTTGGAGACTGTGACTCAAGTCGCGCCAAAAGCGCAAAGGAGTTTGCCTTGGAGACTGTTTACGATTTTTTTATCAAGCCCACGGACCCCAGAAAGTTCAGCGCGGTCAAGATAGGTCTTGCCTCGCCGGAGCGCATTCGGGAATGGTCCCACGGCGAGATCAACAAGCCCGAAACCATCAACTACCGCACCTTCAAACCCGAAAGGGACGGGCTTTTCTGCGCCAAAATCTTTGGCCCCACCAAGGATTACGAGTGCAACTGCGGCAAGTACAAGCGCATGAAGCACAGGGGGGTCATCTGCGAAAAGTGCGGGGTTGAGGTGATTCAGAGCAAGGTGCGCCGCGAGCGCATGGGACACATCCAGCTTGCCACTCCCGTCTCCCACATCTGGTTTTTGAAAAGCCTGCCCTCCAAGCTTGGCAATGTTCTGGACATCACCCTGAAGAACATTGAAAAGGTTTTGTATTTCGACAACTACATTGTGCTGGACCCCAAGAACACGGGCCTTGAAAAAAACCAGCTTCTCTCTGATGACAAGTTTCGCGAAAGTGTTGAAACCTACGGCCCTGGCTCCTTTGAGGCAGGCATGGGCGCGGAGGCCATCAAAAAGCTTCTGGAAGAGCTTGATATTCCGGCCATCTATGCCCAGTTGCGCGAGGAGATACTCACCACCACCAGCGAGGCCAAGCGCAAAAAACTTGCCAAGCGCCTAAAGGTTGTGGATGCCTTCCGCCAGTCGGGCATAAACCCTGCCTGGATGGTCATGGAGGTCATCCCTGTCCTTCCTCCGGACTTGAGGCCCCTTGTACCCCTTGAGGGCGGGCGCTTCGCAACTTCGGATCTCAATGATCTCTACCGCAGGGTCATCAACCGCAACAACCGCCTTCAGCGCCTGATGGACCTCAAGGCCCCGGACATCATCATCCGCAATGAAAAGCGGATGCTCCAGGAAGCGGTTGATGTTCTTTTTGACAATGGCCGCCAGGGCAAGGTTGTAACCGGCACAAACAAAAGGCCCTTAAAGTCCCTTTCCGACACTCTCAAGGGCAAGCAGGGCCGCTTCCGGCAGAACCTTCTTGGCAAGCGCGTGGATTATTCCGGCCGTACGGTCATCACCATAGGCCCCAACCTGCGCCTGCACCAGTGCGGCCTGCCCAAGAAGATGGCCTTGGAGCTTTTCAAGCCCTTTGTCTATCACCGTCTTGAGGCCAAAGGCCTTGTTTCCACGGTAAAAAGCGCCAAGAAGCTTGTGGAAAAGGAAAGCCCGGAAGTGTGGGATACTTTGGATGAGGTGGTGCGCGAATACCCGGTCATGTTAAACCGCGCGCCAACCCTGCACCGGCTGGGCATACAGGCATTTGAGCCAACGCTCATCGAGGGCAAGGCAATACAGCTTCATCCCCTGGTCTGCACCGCCTTTAACGCAGACTTTGACGGCGACCAGATGGCCGTGCATGTGCCCCTTTCCCTAGAGGCCCAGATAGAGGCCCGGACCCTGATGCTGTCGTCCAACAACATCCTGTCCCCGGCCAATGGCGCACCCATCATAGTGCCCACCCAGGACATAGTCCTTGGCATCTATCACATGACCCGCTCCGAGGATAATGTTAAGGGTTCGGGCAAGCTTTTTGCCAATCCTGAAGAGGTCCGTGTCGCCTATGATGCAGGCGCTGTGGATCTGCACGCCAAAATAAAGCTGCGCCTGGACGGCGAGCGGGTGGATACCACTGTGGGCCGCGTGCTCCTGTGGGAGATTCTGCCAAAAGGTCTTCTTCTGCGCCTTGTTCACCTGGAAACAGAGGACGAAAAGGATGCAAGGGCCGTTGCCGATGCTGTTGCCGCAAATCCGGAAGCAGATTTTGTCGGGCTTGTGAAGCAGTATTCAACCGGTCGGGACAAGAGCCTTGGCGGAGATCTGGGCCTTTTGCGCCACGAGGAGGTGGAGTCTGTGTTCCGGCTGGGCAAAAAAGGCGTCAGGCTCATTATGGATGCCTCCCCCGGCCAGGTTGTCGGCCCCATACAGGTAAAGAACAAGCACCACTTCTTCAAAATCAAGGAAAAGCGCCGTGAGCCTGCCTTTTCCGTTGCCAACCAGGTTATGAACAAGAAGACCCTGCGCGATCTGGTGGATTCCATCTACCGCTCCCTTGGGGCCAAAACCACGGTAATCCTTTCCGACCGGCTCAAGGACATGGGCTACCGCTACGCCACGGCCGCAGGCCTTTCCATCTGCATCAACGACATGAAGATTCCCGCCAGGAAATGGGAAATCCTGGCCCAGGCCCAGACCAGGGTGGAGGAGATCGCCAACCAGTATGCTGACGGCCTCATCACCCAGGGCGAGAAATACAACAAGGTGGTTGACATCTGGTCCAAGGCCACAGACGAAGTGGCAAACGAGATGATGGATGATATGCGCCGCCTGCCTGCCCCTGAAGACGGAAAAGAGGCCCTGTCCAAAGATGACGCTTCTGCAGGCGAGTCCTTTAACCCCATCTACATGATGGCCGACTCCGGCGCACGCGGGTCCCGCGATCAGATGCGCCAGCTTGCCGGTATGCGCGGTCTCATGGCCAAGCCCTCGGGCGAAATCATCGAGACCCCCATCACCGCCAACTTCCGCGAAGGCCTCACAGTGCTCCAGTACTTCATCTCAACCCACGGCGCACGCAAGGGCTTGGCGGATACGGCCCTCAAGACCGCAAACTCCGGCTATCTCACCCGGCGGCTGGTGGATGTGGCCCAGGACTGCGTTGTTTCCGAGCCTGACTGCGGAACCCTCATCGGTGTTGAGGTTGATCCGCTGATCGAAGGCGGCGAAATTATCCAGCGCTTGAGCGAACGAATTCTGGGCCGCACCGCGGCAGAGGACATAAAAAATCCGCTCACAGGCGAAATCATCGTTAAAATGGGCGATGAAATAGACGAGGCCGCCACGGAGCGCATTGAAGGCACGGGCATCACCAAGACCCGCATCCGCTCGGTGCTCACCTGCAGAACCCGCTACGGTGTTTGCGCCAAGTGCTATGGCCGCGACCTTTCCCACGGCAAGGCTGTGGAAATGGGCCAGGCTGTCGGCATCCTGGCCGCCCAGAGCATTGGAGAACCCGGAACACAGCTCACCATGCGCACCTTCCACATAGGCGGCACGGCAAGCAGCCGGGTTGAGCAGGCGGATATCCGGGCACGCGTGCCGGGCCGCGTCAACTTCGTTGACCTTAATGTGGTTGAAAATGCAGCCGGTGAATTTGTTGTCATGAACCGCCGCGGAGGCGAGTTCATCATTGAGAGCCTCTCCGGCGAAGAGCGCGAGCGCTGCCCGGTCATCTACGGCGCTCACATAAAAGTCAAGGACGGCGCAATGGTTCAGGAGGGAGACCTGCTGGCCCAGTGGGACCCCTTCACCACGCCCATGCTCACAGAGGTGGCGGGCCGGGTCAAGTACGGCGACATTCAGCTTGGCAAGACCATGCAGGACAAGCTGGACCCTGTTACAGGCAAGAACAGCCGCACAATCATAGAGTACAAGGATGCGGAAGTGCGCCCGCGCATTTCCATAAAGAACGAGGAGAACAAAACCGCCAAGCTGCCCAAGGGCGCAGGGCTTGCCCGGTACTTTCTGCCCACCAACGCCATTGTGCTTGTGGAGGAAGGCCAGCAGGTTTCAGCAGGCGATATTATTGCCAAGCTGCCCCGCGCAACAACAAAAACCAAGGACATCACAGGCGGTCTGCCCCGCGTGGCCGAGCTTTTTGAAATCCGCAAGCCCAAGGAAGCCGCCATCCTTTCCGAAATTGACGGCTTTGTAGGCGTTGCAAAGGGCACCAAGGGCAAGCAGCGGGTCACGGTAACACCTTCAGGCGTGGGCGAAAAACGGGAATACCTCATTCCCAGGGGTCGCCACCTCAATGTTTACGAAGGCGACTATGTGCGTGCAGGCGAGCCTCTCATGGGCGGGTCCGAAAACCCCCAGGATATTTTGAGCATCCGGGGCGAAGTGGCCCTTGCCCGTTATCTGGTAAACGAGGTTCAGGAGGTTTACCGGCTCCAGGGCGTGCGCATCAACGACAAGCACATAGAGGTCATTGTGCGCCAGATGATGCGCTGCGTTAAGGTGACCGATGTTGGCGACACGGACTTTGTGTTTGACGAGCAGGTGGAGCGCGCCACTTTTGCGGCAGTCAACAAGGCTGTCATTGCCAGGGGCGGAAAGCCCGCAGTCGCCGAGCCGCTCATTCTTGGCATCACAAAGGCAAGCCTTTCCACGGAGAGCTTCATCTCCGCAGCCTCATTTCAGGAAACCACAAAGGTTCTCACAGAGGCGTCCATTGCCGGAGCAGTGGATCACCTGCGCGGCCTTAAGGAAAATGTCATCATGGGACGCATCATTCCTGCGGGAACAGGCCTTCTGCGCTACGCCAAGGCAGAGCTTGGGCTGGAGCAGGAAAACATTGACGATGAGTCTGCCCAGGTCTCCCAGGAATTGCTGGATTTGGAGGCTTCAATGATTGAAGCACAAAATCCTTGACAAGTGCAGATTTAACGGCTAAATAAAGCTTTTTTTAAGGAAAGCCCCGCATCGAGCTTTTAAGACGGGGCTTTCGTTTGGTTTGTGTATCAGGAAAAAGGACAAGGGAAACAAGGCAATGCCGACGATCAACCAATTGGTCAACAAGGGCCGGGAGCGGATGCAGAAAAAGACCAACACTCCGGCTCTAAAACGCTCGCCCCAAAAACGGGGCGTTTGCACGCGCGTCTACACCACCACGCCCAAGAAGCCCAACTCGGCCTTGCGCAAGGTGGCCCGCGTGCGCCTGACAACAGGCGTGGAAGTCACCGCCTATATTCCGGGTGAAGGCCACAACCTGCAGGAGCACTCGGTTGTTCTGGTGCGCGGCGGCCGCGTGAAGGACCTTCCCGGTGTGCGCTATCATATTGTGCGCGGCAAGCTCGACTCCATCGGAGTTAACAACCGCCGTCAGGGACGCTCCCTTTACGGAACCAAGAAACCCAAGTAGCCGCAAGGCCGGAGAAGCATCATGCCAAGAAGACGCGAAGTTCCGGTGCGGGATATATTGCCGGACTCAAGATATAACAGCAAGCTGGTGGCCAGGTTTGTCAATGTGGTCATGCACGATGGCAAAAAGAGCATTGCAGAGGGAATGCTTTACGAGGCGTTTGACCTTATAGAAAAACGCACCAAGGAAGCCCCCCTGGAAGTCTTTGAAAAGGCCATCAGCAATGTAAAGCCAATGATAGAGGTCAAGAGTCGGCGCGTTGGCGGCTCCACCTACCAGGTACCCACGGAGATTCGCAACACCCGGCGGCTGGCCCTGGCAATGAGGTGGATAATCAGCTTTGCACGCAAGCGCCCTGACAAGACAATGGGAGCGCGGCTTGCCGGTGAGATCATGGACGCTGCTGGCAACAGGGGCGCCTCTGTAAAGAAAAAGGAAGACACGCACCGTATGGCCGAGGCAAACAAGGCATTCGCCCATTATAGATTTTAATCGGATTATTCCGGGCCTGGGACAAAAAGAGCGTTGCAGGCCGGCTTCATTCGGGAGACAAGGACATGGCCAAGCAGAAGTTTGAGCGGAAGAAGCCCCATGTTAATGTGGGGA